>CAZERH010000142.1:1187-5521 GCA_964515535.1 uncultured Anaerolineaceae bacterium | reverse complement strand
GTAGTTAGCGAAGCCGTGATGATAATAAAAATTTTGGCTCGGTCTACGGCAAGTCCCATTTGTTTTGCTTCTTCTTCTCCGAACTGCAAAACGTTCAGCATATGCCCGGAGAGAGAGACTAATCCCATGCCGATAATCATATAGGGCAATGCCGCCATAACCGGATCCCAACCAGCCATCGGCGAGCCTCCCAAGAGGAAGGATATGGCACTATGAAGTTCCAAGTCTGCCCGCAACATCAAGTATGAAGTCAGCGCAGATGCAAATGCCCCAACCGCTACACCTGCTAAAATCAATGTTGTTAAAGGGACTAATCCATTAACACGCGCTAGGCTATAAACCAATAGCACCGTGATGATTGCGCCGACAAATGCAGAGGCAGGGATTAAATAAAGCCCAATGAGATTATTTTGCCAATTAACAGACATGGCAATCACCGCACCCAATCCTGCCCCAGATGCCACTCCGATCAGATAAGGGTCGGCGAGCGGATTACGAAATAAACCCTGATACGCCGCGCCACTGCTCGCCAACGCCGCGCCAGTTAAAGCCACCAAAACCGTATGTGGAAGACGAATAGCCAAAATAATTGCCGAATAGGATGCTGACCAATCCGGGTTGATATTAACGCCCGGAAACTGACTCACCATTATGCGGAGAATTGTTTCTGGTGGAATAAAAACAGCCCCTAATGCGATGCTAAGCACAAGAGCGATAAGCAATAAGATGATATTAACAAAATAGGGGCGTTTACGAAGCATAGTGTTTATGCCGAAGCAATTTTCAGACCTATCGAAAAATTGCTTCGGCAATGATGATTTAGTTATTCAAATAACTCAGGGTGCAGTAACTTGGCTGTTTCTTCAAGCCCATCCACAAGTCGTGGACCGGGAACACTCATTATATTCGGGTCAATTGCATAAATTGCGTTATTTTCGACTGCGGCAATCACCTCCCAGCCGGGGCGTTCGGCAACGCTCTCAGCCGTGATCCCGTAGAGGGCATCAGCAAGCAAGATGAGGTCCGGGTTCGCCGCGATCAATGCCTCCGCACTAATTTGGGCATACTCACCTTCCAAAGAGGAAGCGATATTATACCCACCCGCTTCTGTGAGGATATAGTCGATGAATGTGCCTGCGCCCGATGTCCAAGGGTTGGAGGGGTCTGTCGCATCCAATTCGTAAAAAACAGAGGGATGTTCGGAAATGGGAGCAACAAGTTCTTGCACCGTATTAACGCGGGCTTCAAGATCTAAGATGAGTGTTTCGGTTTCAGTCTCATGCCCTGTCAACGCCGCAATTTCGCGTAAATTATCCCAAAGTTCTTCATAATTTTCAGGGTTGGCTTGCCAGTAGATATTTAATCCCAATTCTTTTAGTGCCTGCGCCTGATCCTCCGAGATAATTTCAGCGGCAAGGATTAAATCCGGCTCTAAAGCCAAAATTGTTTCGGTAGGCAACTCACCCCATAACGCACCAACGCTGGTTACTTCTAAGGCTTCTTCCGGGAATAAGGATGCCTCATCACGTCCAACAACCTGCTCACCGGCACCGATGGCAAATAATATCTCGGTTGTCGAAGGCGAGATGGAGATAATGGCTTGCGGATACTTGGTAAACTCAATCGTATTACCTAAATCATCAACAAAAGTCATAACCTCAGGCTGTGGTTCCTGTGTTGGCTCAGGTAGGACTTGCGTTGGAGCAACTTCTTCAACGACAGGGACAAAAGTCGGGGCTTCAACAGGCGCACAGGCTCCTAACAAAACGCTGAAAACAAAGATAAGGGTGAATAGTTTTTTCACGGGTACTCCTAATTATTTTTTAATGGGTATAGAATCAAAAACCCCTGCCATAGAGACAGGGGAGGGGCTGAGAATCAAAGACTCAAAGTTCCACCTCCTTTCTGCGAGGTCTGTGGAAAACAATCAAGGCGGGCGACCTGGCTTATTGGTCTTGTGGTCTTTTAGTCACATAGTCTTTTAGTCGCTTTGTCATTTTTCTGACATCACGACCACCAGACCACGGACTACCAGACCACCGGACTAATTTACAGTTGCGCAACAGCGGCGGACTTTAACCGACTTCGCCATTAAACCTTCCCTTCCGAGGGATGAGGTACCTTGACTAGGATAAATTGTTAATGTGCGAGCATTATACCTCCATTTTTTTGTTTGCGGATGGATTCCTGCTAAAATAGCACGATGTCACTTCGATTAGACGCTAGAAAAAAACTAGGTACTGACGGTTTTATGCTTTGCGTTTATTGTCTCACGCAAAGCCGCTAAGACGCAAAGTTATTAAGTTTTTCTTAGCCACTCTGCGGCTTTGCGCGAGATTTGAGAAACCATTTAATCAAAGTATCAGGTGGCTAGGAAAAAACTAATTTTGAAATTACAGTAACCCATCCTCATGTCGCGAAAAAAGGAAAAAACTCGAATTTTCAAAAACAAAAATAATGAGAGCCTTCTCAGTCCGCCAAAAACGAATCCCGAAAACAAGTGTTTCACAGTTTTTATAAAAAGAGCTTTTCACGATGTAATTCTTTAAGGTTAGGCAAAAGGTATAATCCGCCCCCACAAATCACCCCCCATATATGGGGGGTGATTTATCGGCAGTCGGCTTTGTGTATGGAACAGATATTCTGTTAAAGAACAGCGACATCATTCTCCCGTCGATGATTTTTTAAGGTTAAGCCAACCTTAAAAAAACCTAAATTTTTAAGCTAACGTAGGCTTCGCGTGTAGCAAAAAAACCCTTTTTTTGCTACAATCATGGCTGTTCAATACGGGCTTGCAGAGAAGTAAAAAGTCCTTTTCCAGAAACACGCTACAGTAAAATATCATTTATTATCTTCCCTTTTACGGGGATTCATTTTGACACCCCTCTTTACCTAACGAGGGGTGTGGAGACTATATTAGATGGACGCAAATCAGGCTTGGCAAACAGTGTTGGGACAACTACAAATGGAAATGCCTCGAGCATCTTATGATACTTGGGTACGCGATACCAGCCCAATGAGCTACGAAGATGGTCTCCTCACAGTTGGCGTGCGCAACGCCTACGCCCGTGATTGGCTTGAAAGTCGCCTCGCCACAACGGTTAGCCGCCTCCTGATAGGCATCATGAATCGCACCGTAGATGTGGATTTTGTCGTCGCCCAAACCCAAACTTTAGATATAATGCCAAAGCAAGATTCCCCCACCGAAGAAGACAAAAACGAAACGAACGCGCTTCAACTTGCTCATTCCAACCTAAACCCGCGTTATACCTTCGAGAACTTTGTTGTCGGCTCAGGCAACCGTCTCGCACACGCGGCGGCTCAAGCTGTGGCTGAAAAACCGGCAAAAGCATATAATCCGCTTTTCTTATATGGGGGAGTTGGCTTGGGAAAAACACATCTATTGCACGCGATCGGCAATGCTTGTCTCGCGCGCGGTCTCAATGTGCTCTATGTTTCCTCCGAAGAATTTACCAACGATCTCATCAACGCCATTCGTACACAATCTACACCCGCCTTCCGAAATAAATACCGCACAGCAGACGTTCTACTTGTAGATGATATTCAATTTATCGCTGGAAAAGAATCGACTCAAGAAGAATTTTTCCACACCTTTAACACATTACACGGACAAGACAAACAAATTATCGTTTCTTCTGACCGTTTGCCAAAATCCATGGCTACCCTCGAAGAACGATTGCGCTCACGCTTTGAGTGGGGATTAACCGCCGACATCCAAGCTCCCGATCTTGAAACCAGACAAGCCATTTTGCGCTATAAAGCCGAGCGTTCCGGGTATCATATTCCCGATGAGATTCTAGAAGTCATCGCCGAGCGAATTCAATCTAATATCCGTGAGCTAGAAGGCGCGCTTAATCGTGTGGTCGCTTTCGCTGAATTGAGCGGAACACCGGTCACCTCCGAGTTAGCCGAAATTGCCCTCGCCGATTTATTGCCCCAAAGCGTAGATATTCAGCCCCAAAGTGTCTTGGGCTTGGTCGCAAAATCTTTTAACCTCACCACCGATCGCCTCATCAGCCGCGACCGCTCACGCGCAGTCGCACTACCAAGACAAGTCGCCATGTACCTGATGCGCCAAGAAATAGACATCTCTCTTCCGCAAATCGGCAAAGAAATCGGTGGGCGAGATCACTCCACTGTCATGTACGCCATAGATAAAATAACCGATATTATCGAAAGAGATGAACGCCTGCGAAGACAAATTGTGCAGATACGACAAAAATTACATACAGAAGCCGCAATAATGTAAAAAATCAAAAGCTCCGGAGAATTCTCCGGAGCTTTTTTTCTTCAACTCCAATCTTCCAAATCTA
>CAZERH010000142.1:0-1087 GCA_964515535.1 uncultured Anaerolineaceae bacterium | reverse complement strand
TCTACGCCGAGAAAGGTGAAGATACGTTTATAAAAAGTTTCGGAGTCTGAAATCATCTTTTCAAAGGGGAGAACAAGCAAGTTTTCCCGCGGAAAGTATTCGAGATAACGCCGAATATAACGCATATACACCCCGCGACTGAAATAGCCGATTTGGTCGGGGTGATAATCGTCACTGAGATAAAGTTCTACCGCTTCGGCGAAGGTATGCGATTCGTTGAGATGACGGCGATTATCCCAGTATTGGGAGATGGCGCGTTTGATTGGATCGCGCACAGTGAGAATCAGCTTTACATCCGGCAACAAGGCGTGGATACGTGCCGGTGCTTCGGGATGGCAGATATAGCCGGGGGAGGCTTCTCCCCGCGCAAGTTGATTAGCGCAATCGGCAAAATGCGCCGCGTATGCCTCGGCACCACGCGCGTACTCGTCCTCCTTAAAAAAGAAGTTGATTTCCTTTTTATCCGCCATGAAAATTTGGGGATGCTCTTTCAGAATCCGATGAAGGGATGTTGTCCCCGCTTTTTGGGAACCGATGATGAGAAAGTTAGGGTACATAAGATGTCTAGTTTTCTCACCACAAAGGCACAAAGAGCACGAAGAATCTCTTTGTGCCTTTGTGGTGAATCTAATCTTCAACCAAGGGTGCGAAGCCCTCGCCGAGTGCCTCATGCGCCTGCCCGATGACCATGAAAGCGTGCGGATCGGCTTCGTTGACAATTCGTTTCAGGCGCATGGTTTCGGAGCGGGTGACGACACAATAAAGCATCGTGCGCTCTGCGCCGGTATACGCGCCTTTGGCGGGGAGCAGGGTCACGCCGCGGTCGAGTATCTCGAAAATTTTCTGGGAAACGGCTTGTGGCTCGGTGGTGATAATCAGCGCGGTGCGAACCACACTCAAACCCTGTGCGGCGACTTCGGTCACAATACCGCTCACATAAAGGGTGATCAGGGCGTAGAGGGCTTCTTTCCAGCCGAAGATAAATCCCGCCGAGAGAATAACAATGGAATCGACCATCATATAGCTCTGCGAAATCGGGATGCCGCGCCAACGGTTGAGAATGCGAGCGAGGATATCGCTCCCGCCG
>CAZERH010000141.1:0-5556 GCA_964515535.1 uncultured Anaerolineaceae bacterium | reverse complement strand
TTGCAAAAAGTTGCCATTCACCCCATCTCATTTTTTGAGCCGGAAGAAGATGAGAATATCCTTTTGCATAATTGGTCAAGTTTTTTGATTATCTACCTTTTCCCTTTTCTGGATGAAATACCGCCCTACCAGTTCTTTGACCGGGACTTGAGTGCCTCTGAAAAGAATCGGATTATGGGATTTTACAAATCAATGCTTCAAAGACATCTCTACGCGACCGGAGCATCTCACTTCGTCTCCAAAAACCCATCTTTTAGTGCAAAAATTTCCACGCTTAAAGAGTTTTTTCCCGATGCACGCATCATCTACCTTGTACGCAACCCCCTCGAAATGCTCCCCTCAACCGTCTCATGGCTCAACTACGCGTGGAATATCTTTGGCGAACCTGCCGAAAAATATATCTATCTGGACGAAATCTGCGAATTATCCCAGCATTGGTATCGTTACCCTCTTCAATACCTAGATAAAAACCCCTCAAAAAATCATCTTATCCTTCGTTATAACGACTTGCTCGAACATCCCAGAAGCACCATACGCGATTTCTACACACAATTTGGCTATAAATATCAGCAAGACCTAGATAAAATCTTCGCTGAAGGCATCAAAGCAACCGAAGCCCGCCTAAGTGAGCATGATTATTCCTACGAAGAAATGGGATATACGCGTGAGGGCATTATTGAAACTTTCGCCGATATTTTTGAGCGATTTGATTTTGATGAGGGTGAGGAGCATTGAGATTGGAAATCAAATGAATTGTACGCCTTTATAAAAGCATCGTAAAAAAAAAGCCCCCGTCTCCTCAAAGGGAACGGGGGCTTTTTTCTTATCTTCACCTTTTGCTTCGTTTACGCTTGGTGCTTTTGTAAGGCTTTTTCTTTACCTCTTCTTTTGGGGGAGCAATTTCATATTCTTCTCGCCATTTTTTGGCAAAGGGGATTTTGATGATGTTAAAACGTACCAAAAGCATAATTACACCCACCAACGCCATCACCGCCGCAACAACGCGGGTAATGCTCGTATCTGTTCCTGGAATTCTCGGTTGATCGGGGCGGAAGGCTTCGAGAAGGAAGCGTCCTACACCGGCGAAGACAAGCCATGCGGCAAGCCCTACGCCCGGTTTATCTTTTTCAGGATTACGCCGTAAATACCAGAGGATTAGTCCTGCCGAAATGAAATTCCAGACCATTTGGTAGGCAAAGGAGGGGTGAAAACGAGTTGTGTCTGGGTAGAGGACCATATCGCTATATTCTGTAAGGCGATGTTGAGCCTCTATAGGAATTCCCCATGGGAGTGCGGTTGGTTGCCCGTAAAGTTCTTGGTTTATGAAGTTCGCGGGACGGGCTACGGCTTGTCCTACTAAAGCGGCTGGGGCGAGAGAATCGAGCAAGAGCCACAAATCGAGTTGATGTTTTTTTGCATACCAATATAGGGCAATTGCGCCAAAGACCATGCCTCCATAGAAGTGCAAGCCACCGGCGGGGATATTAAGTATTTGTCCGGGATTCTGCATATAGTACGGGTTCCCGCCCAGAGTCGCGTTTGCAACATACCAGAGACGCGCGCCAAGTATCCCAACCGGGAGCAAGATAATTATCGCATCCCAAAGATATTCTTCATTCTCCCCGCGTCTTTTTATTTCTTTTGCGGCTACCCATGCCCCTACCAGCGCACCGGACATCACAAAAACGCCGTACCAGCGCAGGGTTAGGGTAAAACTACCAATATCAAATGAGAAAATAACAGGATCAATCATAAACACCTCTTTAGTTTTTTGAATGGGGAGATTATATCATTGCAGAGTGAACTTTTTCTTGTGCATATCTCTCTTTAATGCTATAGTTTAAAGGTCGTTTTTGAGACGACTTTTATTTCCCTATTTTTTTATAATTTATGGCAACTATTCAAATTACGCTTACCTTATATGGATCTATAGCTAAATTTGCTGACGGAAAATATATTGCTCAAAAATCGGCTGAACTCAAAAAAAAGCAACCGTTAAAGATTTGATGGATAAGTTTGAGATTCCTTACGAGCAAAAAAGTTATTTGTTTATTAATAATGTCTTATCTGACATGCCCGGTTTAAACGCTTCTTTGAATGAAGTTTTGAAAGATAACGCTCGCGTTGGGATTTTTTCTCTCCAACACATGTATCCTTATCAATATAGAGACGGGCTTCCGATGTCTGCTTCTCTCACAAAACTTTTGAACGAACGTGAAGATGGAGCAATGCACAATACTTATTAAACAATCAATCCGATTGAGATTTACCTAATTAACGAACCATTCAAAAAAGGAGAGTATTATGGCAAAACAGATTCTTCGTATCAATATGACCAAGCTCGAAGCGACCTATGAAGAGGTTCCTGAAAAATGGGCGAAATGGGGTGGACGTGGGTTGACCTCATCCATCGTTGTCGATGAAGTAGACCCCACCTGTCACCCTTTGGGACCGAATAACAAACTCGTCATCGCCCCCGGATGGGTATCCGGCAGTCCCGCCGCACCCAGCAGTGGACGAACTTCCTTCGGCGCAAAAAGCCCCCTCACCGGCGGCATTAAAGAAGCCAATTCTGGTGGTCTTTCCAGCCAAAAAATTGCTAAACTCGGTCTCGCCGCAATTATTATCGAGGGGATGCCCGCCGCTGGTAAATGGTACGAACTTTTCATCAATAAAGATGGTGTCAAATTTGAAGATGCCTCTGCATTAATGGGCAAAGGTATGTACGAAATCGATACCCTGATGTGGGAAAAATATCCCAATAAACCCGCTGTTATCGGCATCGGTCCCGTTGGCGAAATGAAACTTGCCAGTGCGGGCATTTCGGTCAACGATCCCGAAAATGAACCCGGTCGCTATGCTGGTCGCGGCGGTTTGGGTGCAGTTATGGGCGCACGTGGTATCAAAGTAATGATCGTAGACGATAAAGGCGGACCCGGTGTAGAGATTGCCAATAAAGAGCTCTTTACCATTGGGCGCAAAAAACTCGCCGCCGCCATGGGCGAACACGCCCTTACCAAAGTCAACGGTGGTTTATGGTCATTCGGCACCAATGTTTTGATGAATATCATCAATGAAGCGGGCGGTCTCCCCACGCGCAACTTTAGCGCAGGTCAATTTGAAGGCGCGGCAAAAATCTCAGGCGAAGCCGTTGCTGAAAATATCGAAGCCCGCGGTGGCGTTGGCGCAGTTCATCACGCTTGCCATCCCGGTTGTATCATGCAATGCTCCAGCATCTATCCGCACGAAGATGGCACGGCATTCGTCTCGGTTATTGAGTACGAAACAGCCTTTTCCTTGGGCGCAAACTGCGGCATTGATGATATCGACTATATCGCCCAAGCCACTTGGGAATGTAATGACATCGGTCTTGACACCATTGAAGCCGGTAATGCTGTTGCGATTATGATGGATGGCGGGCAACTTGAATTTGGCGACAAAGAAGGCGCATTGAAACTTTTTGATGAGATGCGAGACGGTACCCCTCTTGGACGTGTGCTTGGTCAGGGCGTGGAAGCAACCGCGAAAGCCTTTGGCGTTTATCGCGTCCCCACCGTTAAAGGGCAGTCAATGCCCGCCTATGAGCCGCGTGCCATTAAGGGCATCGGCGTGACCTACGCTACTACCGTCATGGGTGCAGACCACACTGCCGGTTATACCATTGCCCCTGAAATTGCAGGTGTTGGCGGCAAAGTGGATCCGTTAGACAATACCGACAAAGGTGCACTCTCGCTCACCTTCCAAGCCGCGACTGCCTTCATTGATAGCTCCGGCTACTGTCTCTTCATCGCCTTCCCGATTCTCGATATCCCTGATGGTTGGGCTGGCATGGCAGAATCTGTTGCTGGTGTGACAGGTTTGGACATCACAGGAGAAAATGTTCTCGATGTCGGCAAAGAAGTTCTCAAGATGGAGCGTCTCTTCAACGAAGCCGCCGGTTTCACTCCCGCCGATGACCGTCTCCCCGAATTCATGCGTGATGAGGCACTTCCTCCCCACAACGTAAAATGGGATATGGAAGACGAAGTTCTTGATAGCGTATTTGCTTGGGTTCACGAATAGACATTTAGTCTCAAAGAAGAGGCTCGCGCAAATGCGTGAGCCTCTTTTTATTTAAGGTAGAATAGAAATTATCAATTGTTAATTTAGAGTGCATTGCACCAACTTCGACAGAAAGATATTAGTTGACAAGCATTCCGCCTATCGAAGAGCAGATTCTCATCGTTTTGGTGCGACGTGTGTCCTAAGGATTGAAAACAGAAAATGATAAAAATTGAAGTCAGAGTATTTGCCACTTTAAGAAAACACCTCCCCGATTTAGGCGTTGGGGAGGCAAAACCCGTCGAACTCCCTGAAGGGACAACTTTCGCAGAGCTATGCGAGCAACTTGCTCTGCCCTTTGACGAGGTGAAAATCATCATGCGGAACGGTCTCCAAACCGAGATGGATGAAATCATTGCAGACGGGGATCGCATTGCTTATATTCCCGCGGTGGGGGGAGGCTAATCGAGATGGCTATTTTCCAAAATCCGCTTTGGGGATTTGAGCTAAGCTACCCCGATGCTTGGGTGCAGAAATCCACCGCCGAAGCAGATGGGTTCGCGCAAAAATCCGAAGTTTTCGACCAAGCCGGTTCTGCCAACACGCAAGCCGCACACATGCTTGTCCGCGGGGAGTTCAACGGCTATAGAAAACCGATCGCACCGCTGTGGAATCAGTATATTACAAAACTATCCATCATGTTGGGTGCGAAGAAGCTGGGCGCATCTCCGTTTAGCATGGGCGGAGCGAATGGATTTGAAGCCGAAATCCAACTTCCTAAAAAACTAAATCGCCGCCTATGGGCTGGGATTTTAGCCCGCGAAACAACCATCTTGCATTTTATGGTTTCGCATCCTAAAGAGGAGCGAGACGCGTTTGAACCGAAAGCGACAAAAATCATCACCAGCTTGCGATTTTTAGAACGAGTTGAAGGACTAGAAACCAACGAAAATAATTTACCCCTCCCGCCAAATTATCGCCCCGTTGCCCCGACAAACCTTGTCCCAGATGCGGTGGAGGATGGCAGTTGGGAAGCCTACGATGGTGAAAGCGATTTGGGCGCGCTCCAAGTCTTTTATTTTCGCGAACTGCCTCAACACGGCTGGAAAATCGAAGAATTTATCCCCTTCCCGAATCAGGTTGATGTTGATTTTGCCCGTTTA
This sequence comes from uncultured Anaerolineaceae bacterium, assembly GCA_964515535.1. Taxonomy (GTDB): domain Bacteria; phylum Chloroflexota; class Anaerolineae; order Anaerolineales; family Villigracilaceae; genus Desulfolinea. The sequence continues at coordinate 352 of CAZERH010000141.1, read as the reverse complement.
CAAATCCACAAAGGCGATTTTTCTGCCACGCTCGGTATTTTGCCCTTCGGAGAAAAGAAACTTACTGGAAAAATCGTGGTTAAGAGAATTAAGAATTAATTGGTGGATTCGTAGCAACGATTCCCAGCCCTAACGGGGCTTCCGCTTTGAGCCTGCTCCGTTCACGGGTAGGCGGTAGAGATTAAACCAATCCCGCCTGTGGGGAAACCCGACAGGCTCATAGCTAATGGACTATAAATCGCCCTCTATCTAATGTATCTACAGTTGAGAACTGAAAATTAAGGATTGATTATGATTTCCATTCACCTTTACGGAAAATTGCGCCGTTATGCGCCCGAAGATAGCCCCTCCG
>CAZERH010000140.1:2940-5579 GCA_964515535.1 uncultured Anaerolineaceae bacterium | reverse complement strand
TGTCACTAAACCTATAAATTTTGTGTTTTTTCGTTTTTATTCTTTCTCTGCTACGCCAACAGCCTCATCGAAAGCTCTTAAGCCCTCATCCATTTCAGCTTTGGTGATATTCAGCGGCGGTGAGACTCGGATCACGCTCTCGCCGCAACCGAGAGTCAACATGCCGCGCTCAAAGGCGAGGGCGGCTACACGATCGCGCAATGCGCTGGCGGGTTCGCGAGTTTCCTGGTCTTTGACGAAATCAATGCCAATCATCAAGCCTTTGCCGCGCACTTGCCCAATACTGGGATGATGCGCCGCGATCTCTTCCAGCGCGTCCAACGCGTACACGCCCACTTCGGCGGCATTTTGCATGAAAGATTCGCCAATCAAGTCAATCGTGGCACTTCCCGCCGCGCAAGCGAGGGGATTTCCGCCATAAGTGTTGCCGTGTGTACCGGGTGTCCAAGTCATCACAGATTTGCGGGCAATCATCGCACCGAGCGGAACACCGGAAGCGATTCCTTTTGCGGAAGTGATGATATCCGGCTCCACACCGAAGTTTTCGATTGACCACCATTTTCCGGTGCGCCCCATGCCTGCCTGCACTTCGTCCGCGATGAGCAAGATGCCATATTTATCGCAAAGTTCACGCAAGGCGGGGAAAAACTCAGGCGGCGGGATAATATAGCCACCCTCTCCCTGAATCGGCTCAATAACTACGCCAGCAACTTCATCGGCGGGCATGATGCGCCCCATAATTTCTTCCTCGATATAGCGAACGACGGTCTCGCCATAACTCTCCCCTTTGCGACGTGCCAAAAGGGGTCTATAGGTATCGGGATAAGGGGCATGAATAACACCGTCCATTACAGGACCAAAGCCGCGTTTATATTTGGCTTTACTGGCAGTGAATGCGAGCGATCCCATTGTGCGCCCGTGGAATCCGCCCAAAAATCCGATGAACCCGGAGCGTCCTGTTTTGTAACGAGCAAGTTTGATTGCCGCCTCCACCGATTCAGTCCCCGAGTTGGTGAGGAACACGCGCGCTTCCTCCTCAAAGGGAGCAATCGCGGCTAATTTCTCGCTCAGTTCAATCCATTTTTCGTGATAAAAATCCGAAGAAATATGAATGAATTTTTCTGCTTGTTCTTGAATCGCTTTCACCACTTTGGGGTGGCTATGACCCGTTGAGGCAACTGCAATGCCCGCCGCAAAATCGAGAAAACGGTTGCCGTCTACATCCCAAACTTCGGTGCCCTTGCCATGCTCCATCGCAAAGGGGAAGGCACGGGGATAAGAGGGTGAAACAACAGATAAGTCGCGTTCAATTAATGCACGGGCTTTTTTACCGGGGTAATTTTTCATTTTGTAGAACTCCTTAATATAAATAATAGGTCACTGCATCCGCTCGTTTCACAAGCAAATGCTTTTGATTTTTTAGTGTATTTTCATCTCTACCAACGCCAGCGCGCCAAGCAATCCGGCGTCATCTCCCAGCGCGGCGGTGGTGATTTTTAGATTTTCCAAATAAGATAACCCAAAAATATGCTCTTTTAACGAGGCGTGAAAAGGCTTAAAAAGCAAATCTCCGCTCATTGAAACACCCCCGCCAAAAATCAAAACGGAAGGGTTAAATATATGCAAAAAACTAGCTACGCCGATGCCGAGATATTTTCCAGCTCGATTAAAAGCGGATTGTGCCAACTTATCGCCGTTTTGGGCGGCGAGGGCTATCGCTTCAGCACTTCGATTCGTGCTTGACCTGAGGCTTGATTCCGTTGATTTGTCTTTAAGTTGCTCCTCAACGTATTTTGCAATTGCTGTTCCTGAAGAGAGTGCCTCCAAATGACCGCGATGCCCACACGAGCAGATGGGTCCATCTGCCAGCACAGTCACATGCCCCAATTCCGCACCCAAACCGTCCACGCCCTCCAGCAAGTGTCCATCGGAAATAACCCCGCCCCCAACACCGGTGCTGATGGTTAGGTAAAGCAGATGTTCATGCCCGCGTCCCGCGCCATATCGCCATTCTCCCAAGACAGCGAGATTGGCATCGTTGCCCAAATAAACGGGGACGTGAAAATGAGCCTCGAGCTTCTCTACAATGGGGAAATTATCCCATCCATCTATATTGGGGGTGTCTAAAATAACGCCCGTGCGCGGGTTTAAAGGTCCCGGTGCGGCAATGCCGATTGCGTCCAGAGTCTCCTCGGCGAGGGTGACGCGCTCAATTAAACCAAGAAGCCGCTCAAAGATAGTTGCGTCTTTTGAGCGGGTTCTAATTTTATGATGTTTAAGTGGAATTATCTCTTCGGGGCGATAGGACGCGGCACGAATATGCGTCCCTCCCAAATCAACGGCAATACGAATGCTCATGGGCGATATTATACTCGCAGGGGAGGGTTTAAGTCACGGGGACGAGTGTCATATTTTGGATAAAAATCTAACCACATGACACTTTAGACAAATTTTTCTCTCAAGCTCACGCAAAGCCGCAAAGTCGCTAAGAAAAGCTTCAAAACTTTGCGTTTCTGCGGCTTTGCATGAGGAAAAAGCATAGAATTCTCAAACTGTCATGCGGCTGGATAAAAATTAGTGCTCCACCCGCCAAACATGAATTACCGACTTTGCCTCATCCGCCAAACGCTCAACGAGAT
>CAZERH010000140.1:0-2840 GCA_964515535.1 uncultured Anaerolineaceae bacterium | reverse complement strand
ACCCGCCAAACATGAATTACCGACTTTGCCTCATCCGCCAAACGCTCAACGAGATAGATTAAGCCATTTTCACGGTCAAATGCCATCGCGCCAACCAAATCGCGTTTGTAGTTTTCAAAATTAAGTTCGGGGTCAAAGAGAAATTCTGTTAAATCCAGCACGGCGTAAGGCTGAGGTTGCCAGCTTTCAATTTCGCCATTTGCAACCGCGACCAATTGAGCGGGGTCATAAAAAATAATCTGCGCCTGATAACTTTCTGCCCAAAACCCGCGATCATCATAGGGCCAATCGGGCATTTCGGGGCAAGAATTATCCTCGTCACATCCGTGCGCCCATTCCACGCCGTTTGCATACCCATACCATTCTCTGCCGAGTGCTTTTGTCCCTACGAAAATAACCGCTGAATTTTCTCCCGCTGTCAACCATGCACCGCCCCACCAGTGGTCGGCATCGTGATAGTCGTTTACCGCCATACTCTCATCGCCACGAATATCGGGCATGCCTGTCTCTTGAATGCCGTAGAGCAAAAGGGGGGCAATATCCGTCAAAACACCATCTTCAATAGAAACCGGATTATAAGCAAAAAGTCCGGGACCCCGCCCGCTCCACACCCCTTCTCTGGCACGTCCGCTTGCCAAAGTTTTCCCACCCAATGCATTCGCCCACACCGGCGGGATTTCAAAAAGATAGTCATTGGTCACATAATTGGTATAGCCCCCAAATTTCCAGGCACCTTGCGCTTGCGGATTAGATAAATCCAAACTCGCGGAACCATGTGAAGGTTCAAAATCTTGAATATGCTGACCAAAATTAAAATATAACCGCCCGTCTAAATAGGCTATCCCCGCACGAGGGATACTCATTTCTTCGGGAAGAAAAATCCCGTTTGTCATATCGGCAAAGGGTTGCAAAGTTGTGGCTATATTCAAATCGTCCAAATTTTTAGAGATGATTGGGACGGGGATGCCGATCTCGGACACTTCTAACTGCTGATCGTGTCCAAACCCGAAGAGCGAGCCAACGAATTCGTCCGCGTTTTGGGCTTGGTCGCCCTCGGGATAGTAGGTCAGCCCGTGACCGCTGTACTCCCAATTTGACCCGCCCGAATCATCCGGCAGACGAAATGCACCGAGATAGTTCAAGTTTTCCGGCATAATCACCTTGCCCGATGGTGGGGGGAGGGGCTGTGTAGAGGGCGCAAAAGATGTTGATGACGCGGAAGCAGGCTCAGGTCGCGTCTCTTCCGCCGGAGAATCAGCCGAGGGAAGCGAACAGGAGGGGATTGTCCACATCAAAAGTGCGAGGCAAATCGCAGTTTCTTTCATCATTCCATCCTAATAAAATAATTAAGATTTAGGTGCGCGCCTTCCAAGATATGCGACATAACTTCTGTAAAGGATTCCAGTTCGTCTATATTGATGCTGATGGTTTCTTGATTTTCGTAGAGAATATCGTTAGCATTTCTGGCGTCACAATCCATAATGCGACCGCCAACGGTGATGTCGTCTCCGGACTCTATGGGGATATTTAAAATGGAGCTAGAGGGAGCGTAAAAGGAGTTGCTTCTACAGCCATTTCCTAAGCAACTAGCTTGCGCTCTATCTATCCATCCAAAAATATCGCGGTTGATGGCGTAGCTTCCTGTTTGTAATTCAAGCCCATCACAGGTGCCCCAAAATGTGGCACCGGGACCAAAATAGCACCAGCAAGCATTAAATTCAAGTTTTTCCGTGGTTGTGCCGTTGGAAACCCAAAATTCTCCATAAATTGGACCCGGCATGTGTAGCCCTTGCTCATCAGCAGGTGGGCTGTGAACATCCAAAGTGGTGAAGGTGATATTAGCGGAGTAGGTGCAGGGGTCTGCCGACCATGAGACAGTGTTACTAGGCGGGGAGAAGATAGAGCCAGCCTCTATATGTCGAAAAACAGTAATGTGGAATTCCAAATCTTCGCCGCAAGCTGGCATATAGTCTGCTAGGTCTAGCGAGCGCGCAGAGGGATCGTTAATCCATATATAGCTTTCGCTATAGGTGTTTATTTTCCTCCGCACTAAAAAGCCATTAATTTCACTTTCATTGCCATCCCACCTCCAACGTAATAGATAGGGACCATTTCCTATAGGTCCTGTGGTGATGGGTGCTAAAAGTGGAACTTGCAAGGTTGTTTCATCACAAGATGGTGAACAAATATGGTATCTCGCTTGAATGGCAAGCTCGCCTTCCGGGCGTAGTTCCAGCGTACGCCCATCCCATTCATCGGAGGGGTGAAGAGCGGAAATCTCCTCTACGGCTATGGGTTCTTCCCCCTCGTTTGCGCCAAAGCAACTTAGAGAGACTGCAAGAGGCTCACTTGGATCATGCAAGATACGCGCACTATTTTCGCCGCCAAATTCTTCGGCTATATTCCACATTTGATTCCGAACTTGGCCTTCTTCCGGTTCAAAATCGTAACGGCGGGGGTCTTCATTGCCAAGCTGAACATAGCACCACATTCTGTCGTAAGGCTCTCTGATATAAAGCACATAGGCTTCAATTTCTAATGGAATGGGGATATTATCAGGCTCCGGAAACGGGAATACCTCACTAATACCGCCCGGGGCTTCCGGTTCTTCATCATCTTCGGGGAGGGGTGGCTCATCGCCCGGACGGGGCATGGGCGGCTCCTCTCCACTGCCGGGAGCGGGGTCTGGGGGGAGAGCATCAGCGGGTTCGGGGCAACCATCTGCGCCTGCGCCGGGTTCTGCGGGACAAGCATCGGCGGAATCGGCTACGCTATCTCCATCTGTATCCGGGCAACCTTCGGCTAGAGGGGAACCAACTTCATCGGGGCAGAGGTCTGCG
>CAZERH010000139.1:0-5586 GCA_964515535.1 uncultured Anaerolineaceae bacterium | reverse complement strand
CTTCATCTGTCTTTGGTGCAATATCTTACCATGAAAATATGTTCTAAAAACATTCTAAAAATTCAATACGAGCGCGTAAAACATGTCAGGCTATTTTTTTAACGGTGATTTTGCGAATGAACGAATGGCGCGAATAAAAACCAAAAATATAAAAATATTCGCTAAATTAGCGTTGAAATTTTATCCCTTCTAGCATAATTTGCACCCTCACAAATTCCATATACCTTTTCTCTCCATTCAGAACACAAATTTAGAACTGTATTGCATTTAAAAAATGCGTTGCGTTTCGGCGTTGCAAAACGCAAAAACGATGTGCAACGCATCCTTAGAGATGCAATGCGCATCTGCCATTATTAAAAAAACAAGCCTGATTTAACAAAAAAAGCCCTCACCCAAAAGGTGAGGGCTTCTGTTTTAGAAAAACCTTTTCTATTCTGCGAGGGGAAGTTCCGCTTCTTCTGCGGGCGAGACATTTTCCTCATCGGAGTCCATTGCCTCCGCAACTGCTTCCATAACGGGAGCAAGTTCAGGGTCAAGCTCGTCTACCGATTCTGCATCCGGCTCAAGTTCTTCGTCCGGCTCTTCCTCAACCTTCGGATCAAATTGTCCCGCAACAAATCCTGAACCTGCGGGAATCAATTTTCCGATAATGACGTTTTCTTTCAAGCCGTAGAGCGGATCTTCATCCGAGCCAATAGCGGCTTTCGCTAAAACCTTAATGGTGTGCTGGAAGGATGCGGCGGAGAGGAAGGAGTCGGTGTTAAGGGACGCTTTGGTGATGCCCAAAAGGACATTAACAAATCGAGCGGGTTCTTTGCCTTCTTCGAGCAGGGCTTCGTTTGTACGTTGAACATCCAAGCGGTCGAGAGTGTCTCCGGGTAAATATGTGCTGTCATGAGGATGCGTGATTTGTACCTTGGAGAGCATCTTTCGGATGATTGTCTCAAAATGTTTGTCGTGAATGTTTTGCCCTTGTGAGCGGTAAACTTGCTGGACTTCTGCCATTAGGTAAAGTTGACAAGCGTGAACGCCTTGAATACGCAAAATACGATGCGGGTTGAGAGAGCCTTCGGTGAGCGGTTGCCCGGCTTCTACATAATCGCCGTCACCGACAATAAGGCGGGCAGTGGTAGGAATATCGTAATCGCTTTCTTCGCGTTGTTCATAAGAGACGATAACGGTTTGGTCTTCAATACGAACTTTTCCATCGTTTTGGGCAGAGACTTTCGCTTCTTCGTGTGCGGCGAGAAGATCGCCTGCTTTTACTTCGTCTTCTTCACTGACAGCGATATCCCAATCTTCAGGAATTTCGTAGCGGTCGCTAATCATTTCGCTATTTTCTACAATAACGGTGCGAAGGTCGGCATATTTTTCAGATTGAGAAATACGCACCTTTCCAGCAATTTCAGACATAACCGCTTCGCCTTTGGGGGCTTTGCGGGCTTCAAAAATCTCCTCAACACGAGGGAGACCTGTTGTAATATCACTTCCGGCGGCAACACCACCGGTGTGGAAGGTACGCAGTGTAAGCTGTGTTCCCGGTTCACCGATAGATTGAGCGGCAACAATGCCAACCGCAGAACCTAGCTCAACCAGTTTACCGCGTCCGAGATCGTTTCCGTAGCATTTTGCGCAAACACCATGCTGGAGCGCACAAGTCATTGGCGAGCGAACAAGAACCTCTGAAATATCAGATTTCATAATTCTGCGTGCCATTTCTTGCGTAATTATTTCGTTGCGTTCGCCAATGACTTCGCCTGTTTGCGGGTCAAGAAGACGTTCTGCTAAGAGGCGACTATGTAGGCGAGCACTGAGGGCTTGCCCCGCTATGTCTTCATCTCGGCGAATTATGATGCCTCTTGTTGTTTCACAATCAAGTTCATTGATAATCAAATCTTGAGCAACATCTACGAGGCGGCGGGTGAGATAACCGGCATCTGCGGTACGAAGAGCGGTATCTGCCAAACCTTTGCGAGCACCATGCGTGGAGATAAAGTACTCTAAAGCAGTCAAGCCTTCGCGGAAGTTCGAGCGAATTGGGAGCGGAATAATACGCCCCGCGGGGTCAGCCATAAGACCGCGCATCCCAGCTAATTGGGAAATTGGTCCGTAGCCACCTTTGGTTGCGCCGGAGTTTGCCATGGTAGCAAGGTTACCGTTCGGATCCATTACTTTGCGAACTTCAGAAGCAACATGAGCGGTGGTATCTTGCCAAATTTGAACAACACGTTCATCCTGCTCTTGTTCAGTTAGTAGCCCGCGGCGGAAATCACGCTGAATAAGTTCTACCTCTTGAAGTGATTTTTGAATAATCTCCTTTTTTGAGGCGGGGACTGTGATATCAGAAATGGCTACGGTCACACCAGAACGCATTGCGTACTCAAAGCCAATTGTTTTAATTCCGTCTGCCACTTCCGTTGTCATTTCTTGTCCGCAGATTTCGTAAACATCCGCAATCAAGTCTTTCACCTCACCTTTGTCCAAAGTTTTATTTACAAATTGAATTTCTGGTGGCAAGATGTTATTGAAAATAGCGCGACCTACCAGCGTGTCAACCATTCGTGTTTCCGGTTCGTCAAGACGGTTGTTTTCATCATCATACCAAGTTTCCACGCGCAATTTTATGTTTGTATGTACTTCAACTTTATCAAGTTCAAAAGCTAAAATCACCTCTTCGATTGAACCAAAAACGCTACCTTCCCCCTTATATTCAAAGGGGTCTTCCATTGTCAGATAATAAACGCCCAAGACCATATCTTTAGAGGGACTAATGATTGGTTCGCCGTCTGCCGGCTTAAGCAAGTTCTTGGATGCCAACATCAGCCGCCGTGCTTCTTCTACAGCTTTTTGCGAGAGCGGGACGTGAACTGCCATTTGGTCGCCGTCAAAATCGGCGTTGAATGCGGTCGTAACCAGCGGATGCAAATGGATCGCGCTCCCCTCAACAATAATCGGCTCAAAAGCCTGAATACCAAGCCTGTGCAGAGTTGGTGCGCGGTTTAGCAGTACCGGGCGATCTTTAATCACATCGTCAAGCACTTCCCAAACTTCTTGACGGTTGCGTTCAATCATTCGGCGTGCCCCTTTCACATTGGCGGCATACCCACGTTTAACCAAGCCTCCAATCACAAATGGACGGAAGAGTTCCAATGCCATCTTCTTAGGAAGACCGCATTGATAAAGTTTTAGTTTAGGCCCAACAACAATTACCGAGCGACCGGAATAATCAACCCGCTTACCCAAGAGGTTACGGCGAAAACGTCCTTTCTTCCCTTTGAGCATATCGCTGAGCGACTTAAGCTCGCGCCGCCCGCGCCTTGAGAGAGCTTTGCCGCGTTGACTATTATCAATCAGCGAGTCTACGGCTTCTTGCAACATCCGCTTTTCGTTGCGGATAATGACGCTTGGCGCACCCAACTCTAAAAGACGTTTGAGGCGGTTGTTCCTATTGATAACGCGCCGGTATAGATCGTTCAAATCCGAAGTTGCGAAACGTCCACCGTCCAATTGCACCATCGGACGCAAATCGGGCGGGATAACAGGCAAAAAGGTCATAATCATCCATGCCGGTTTATTCCCCGAGCGACGGAAAGCCTCGACAACTTTAAGACGGCTAGTTGCTTTTTTGCGTTTTTGTTTACTCTTTGTATTGCGAACTTCGAACCAAAGTTCTTCCGAAAGGGCATCAAGATCAATGCGTTCAAGAATATCCAAAAATGCCTCAGCACCCATGTCTGCACGGAAAATCTTTCCCCATCGAGTTCGAAAATCTCGATAGCGAACTTCACTGAGAAAATCAAAGATTTGCAAATTCGCCAATTCTTTGCGGGTTTGCTTGTTTTTCTCTTTCATTTCAACCGCTTGAGTTGCTACCTGATTCTGTAAGAGTGCTAATTCTTCTTCACTTGTCGCTTTTAAGATATCTATCTCTTGGTCAATCAGTCCGAAGCTCTCATCTTTTTCTTCGCGAAGATCACTTTCAACTTTGCGCAAATGTTCCCTAACAATTTCTTGCACTTTAGTAATATGTTGTGAGGCGATAACGGTGCCTGCTTCAACAACAATATCACCTGTTGCATTAAAAATAATATTCTTGCGGGTTGCCACGCCCATTTTTTCTTGCAAGGCTTCGTCTAAACGCCGTCCTTCATTCATCACAGGCTCAAGCAGTGCGGCAGTTTGCTCATCAAAATCCTGTTCCATAGCAACACGACTTGCTTCAAGTGCGGACAAAGCCGTATCGCTACGCTCTTTGATTTCCGCAATTTTAGCGTCTGTTAACACATTCTGCTGTTGATCAAAATTCTTGATTTCTTCATCAAGCCGATTGAGTTCTTTTTCACGAGCATCTTCATCGATATAGGTGATGATATATTGCGCAAAATACAGTACGCGATCTAGGTTTTTACGAGAGATATTAAGCAATAACCCTAAATAAGAAGGGATACGGCGTGTATACCAAATATGCGCGACAGGAGTCGCTAATTGGATATGCCCCATCCGCTCACGGCGTACGGCTGAACGCGTAATCTCAACACCACATTTATCACAGGTAATACCTTTATAGCGTGGGTTTTTATATTTTCCACAATAGCATTGCCAATCACGCTGTGGTCCAAAAATAGCCTCACAAAAAAGACCGTCTTTTTCCGGGCGTAAGCGGCGATAGTTAATAGTTTCCGGTTTTAATACTTCACCATAAGACCAACTGCGAATTATTTCGGGTGATGCAAGACTGATACGAAGTGCTTTAAGCCCCTTAGTTTCCACTAGTACTCTCCTCGTCGTCTATAAGTTCTAAGGTTTTAGAACTATTCAGATAATATACTTTGCACCTATACAGTGCAAGAGACACACAGAAGCAAGCATTCTGAGATTTTTTTCTCAAACGCTTGTTCAGGGTGCTTTTTATGCTTTCATCCAAGCCGTGGATTATACTAGCACTATATAAGATCCGTCAAGGAAAAATTTACTTAAATTTTAAGATTTCGACAATATCTTCCACTGCAACACTAAAAATCTCCCCCATAATTTTCTGGTCAACTTGATAGACTCCCCCAAAAGAGCCGTCACCGTAAATTTCTCGTGCTTCTTCTGCACTTAAGACCGCACGGGGAACATAAGGCGGTGCTTTCGGAGCGTCCGGCATTTCGCTGACAAGGGTAAAAGAGAAAGCCTCCAGCCAGTTGGCATGAGCGGGTTTCAACTCATGTCGGAGCGCAATCGCTTCAACACCATGCGACAGCCACCAAGAATACCAGTTTAAACGTAAATCGGGAAGTTCGTTCATCAATTCGCTTAATCGCGCCTGCACACCTAGATTGCCTCCATGCCCGTTTACGACCAAAATCCGCCGAAATCCCTGCCGATACACCGAGCGGATTATATCCTCCACCGCATCCATGAGGGTACTTAAGCGAAAAGAGATTGTGCCGGGGTAAGCAAGGAAATAAGGCGATGAGCCGAAATTGAGCGGCGGCGCAACCAGCACACCACTCTGCTGAGATGCCGCATCCGCCATTGCAAGCGGGATTTTGATGTCGGTGAACAGGCTCAAATAGCCGTGCTGTTCGGTAGCACCGAGAA
>CAZERH010000138.1:0-5589 GCA_964515535.1 uncultured Anaerolineaceae bacterium | reverse complement strand
TCAAACTCTGTGCGCTCCGTGTACTCTGTGGTGAATTATTTGTGCAAATTATTAAGTTTTCATTCCTTAAAAGGGGGATTGAAAGAAATTTAGGCATCAGTCAAATTTATTTGCCTTAAAAGTGGTTGCGGGATTTGCCCAAGCCTTTTCTCCCTTCACAGGCACTCTGTTTTTCTCACGGATTTTGCTGACCAAATGCTTAACCATCACAGCCTGACGCGTTCCTGCACTGGCACCGATTTCTTCGAGAACAGGCTCAATCCACGCTTGATAAGAGCGCACGCACAGATAAAGGGGCAACTCACTCCGTTTCGATATATTCGCCAAAAGACTGAGCAACGTTTCACGTATCTCGTCTGTATTGGGATGAATTAACGGGCGCAAAAAAATGCCATGCGAGCCATAAGTAATATCCATATAAGCCAACAATTCATCCGCCGAGCAAAGCATCCCCGTTGAAGCATTAGAAAAAGTTTCAACCGAGAGAAAAAGTGGTGGGATAATTTTATGCTCTAAGCTCCGAATAGCAGGCAAATCGACATCTTTTTTCTTGCGCCAACGCACGGGGAGATTATCCGGCAAGGGGATTTCGCTCAAATTCCAAATTCGTTGACGACTATAAACCGAAAAACCGGATTGACGCAACGCCTGAAAAAGAGAGCTGTCTTCATCAATCTCCGTCACAAGTTGACGCGCCTGCCAAGTCCCCGCGTGCATGGCGAGATGTTCAATCAGAGCCAAAGGCGCACGAGCGGGGGCAAGATATGCCAAGCGCGCAAACCCCTCGTCTGAACGCTGAATAATACCGCCCAAAACCGTGCCTTTCTCATCTTCTAAAATCCCCGTATAAATTCGCCGTTTAGGGTTTAAATAAGAGATAAAACTTCCTGCCCGTAGCGGATTTCCGCGTGTTAGCGCGCGCCGACTATCTAGCGTGAGGACTTCATCACGATAGCGGGGGAGCTTTGGTAAATCAAAAAGTTCGAGGGCGCGTGGGGGCATAATTTAAAGGCGTGAGGCATCTCCCTTTGTCAAAGTCAAAAAGTATTCGTGAAATCTCGTATCGCCTGTCAATTCGGGGTGAAAGGATGTTGCTAATAAATGCCCGTCTTGGGCGGCGACAATTCTTCCATCGGGAAGGGATACGAGAGCTTTCGCGTTGCCGGAAACGGATTCGATGATGGGGGCGCGGATAAAAAAAGCGTGAAATGGAACAGCTTCGCGCGCATCCCCGGCTTGCCTTAGCTTGGATATATCTAGCTCGGCTTCAAAGGAATCCACTTGTCTGCCAAACGCGTTTCTTTCGACAGTAATATCCATCAGATTGAGCAGAGGTTGCTCACGATGTGCATCTTTAGCGAGCAAAATTGCTCCCGCACAAGTGCCCCAGATAGCGTGACCAAGCCCAAATTCGCGTAGCGGTTCGAGCAGGTCAAAATCCACCATCAATTTGCCCATCGTGGTCGATTCTCCGCCGGGGATAATCAATCCATCCAAATCATCCAATTGCGCGGGCAAACGAATCTCTGCCCTCTCTACGCCAAGTTTTGATAGCATCGTGATATGTTCTGCAAATGCGCCCTGAAGGGCAAGTACGCCGATTTTCATATTCATACCGTAGGGCGACCGGCCGGTCGCCCTACTACAACAAATTAATTTACCACCCACGCCCGGCGAGTTTGTCTTCTTCGGGCATGGTGGAGATGTTGATACCGACCATCGCTTCGCCGAGATTTCGGCTGATTTCTGCGAGCATTTCAGGATTGTTGAAATGGGTGACAGCTTTGACTATGGCATCGGCGCGTTTGGCAGGGTCGCCGGATTTGAAAATGCCGGAGCCAACAAAAACGCCATCCACACCGAGTTGCATCATCAGCGCGGCATCGGCGGGCGTTGCGATTCCGCCCGCGGCAAAGTTGACAACGGGCATACGACCGAGTTCACGAGTTTCCATCAGCACATCAAAAGGCGCACCGATTTCTTTAGCGAAAGTCATTACTTCTTCGATGGGCATATTTTGTAAACGGCGAATTTGACCGAAAACGGTGCGGGCATGATAAACAGCCTCAACCACATCACCGGTGCCAGCCTCACCTTTTGTACGAATCATCGCCGCACCTTCACCAATTCTGCGCATTGCCTCACCGAGATTTCGGCAACCGCAAACAAAAGGTACATCAAAATCATGTTTGTAGATGTGAAAATCGTTATCAGCGGGAGTGAGAACTTCTGATTCGTCAATATAGTCTACGCCCAATTCTTGTAGAATTTGCGCCTCAACAAAATGACCGATACGCGCTTTCGCCATCACGGGGATGCTAACCGTTTCGATAATTTCGGCAATCATGTCGGGGTCACTCATGCGAGCAACGCCGCCGTCTTTGCGAATGTCGGCGGGGACGCGCTCTAATGCCATCACGGCACATGCACCGGCTTCTTCTGCTATTTTGGCGTGTTCGGGTGTAACAACATCCATAATTACACCGCCTTTTAACATTTGTGCCAAGCCCTTTTTTACTGCAAATGTAGCTTTCTTTTCTGTCATTTTTGGTTCCTCCGAATTTATTACCTTAATAGTTCCGCAATAATTCGCTCTGACTCCCTTTCAACACGAGGTGGGATTAGTTGGGATTAGTATGCTCCCGCGATGGGGAAGGAATAATCACGGTATTTTGATTCTACCACCACGCACACAAAAACGAAAAGCGATTACAATATAAAGATTATAAGAATACAGTAGCTTAAACTTTGAATTTAGGATAAAAAATTGTTTGAAATCATTTTTCTCGGCACTTCAGCCTCTGCCCCCTCTATCCAACGTGGGCTTTCGGCGCAAATTGTTAAACACGATGAATACCGTTTCCTCGTTGATTGCGGCGAAGGCACCCAGCGTCAGATTTTGAAATCGGGGCTAGGGTTTAAACGGTTCAATCGAATTTTGCTCACGCACGGGCATCTTGATCATATCCTTGGGCTGGGCGGATTGCTCTCAACCCTCGTGCGCTGGGAAGCACTCGAAGAACTCGAAATTTTCGGTAGTCCACGCACTCTCGAACGTGTCCACGATTTGCTCTACGGCGTGGTATTGCGCGGTGCCAACCCCACAACCCAATTATATTTACGAGAGATTAAGCCCGGGGTCATTTTTGAAACTGAAAATTTCTCTGTAAGTAGCTTTTCTGTTTCACATCGCGGACCGGGGTGTCTCGGCTATAAATTTGAAGAGAAACCTCATCGTCCCTTTTTATCTGATAAAGCGGATTTGCTTGGTGTTCCCTTTGGACCCGAACGAAAAGACTTGGTGCAGGGAAAAAGCATCACCCTCGCAAACGGCTCTCGCATCGAACCGGACGATGTGCTTGGTTCCGCTATGGATGGCGCGAGTCTGGTGATTACCGGCGATACCGGTAAAACGGATAATTTGCTCGAAATTTGCAAAGGCTTAGATACGCTCGTTATCGAATCAACCTATATCAAAGCGGATGCAGAAATGGCGCGCAAATTTGGGCATCTCACCGCGCAACAAGCTGGGGAACTTGCCAAGCAAGCCGGGGTCACGCGCCTAATCCTGACTCATTTATCCCGCAGATACCGTGAAAGAGATGTCCTCCGCGAGGCGCGCGCCATCTTCCCAAACTCACATGTGGCGCGCGATTTTGACACTTATAAAATAAAAAGAGAGGAAAATGAATAATTTCAACGCAATCTGTGTTTTCTGCGGTTCATCGGACGATATACACGCAGACTATAAACTTGCCGCGTACCAAATGGGCGCGGTTTTGGCAAAACGAGATATTTGTTTAGTCTACGGCGGCGGAAAAACGGGATTAATGGGCGCAGTCGCTAATGGTGTCATTGAAAACGGTGGTGAAGCTGTCGGCGTGATTATTCCCAGCATGAACACCACAGCCCTCGCCAAAGAAGGTCTCGCCCGCATGGAAGTAGAACCCTCGATGCACGCCCGCAAAGCGCGAATGCACGAACTCTCGGATGCCTTCATCGCCCTGCCCGGTGGATTCGGTACCCTCGATGAACTCTTCGAGACACTAACTTGGAAACAAATCGGCGAGCATGGCAAACCGGTCGGCTTGCTGGATGTGCGTGGCTATTACCAGCCGATGCTAAAAATGATTGAACACTTCGCAAAAGAAGGCTTCATTTTCTCAGAACACAGCGATGAGATATTGCACAATGTCGACCCCGCTAAGTTGCTGAACGCAATGGAAAATCACAACCACTCAGACGATGCAGTGAAGAGGTGGATGAGGCAAAACTAAACCCATGCAAATCTCCCCTTTCACCCTCGAACGCTATTTTGCGAAGCACGAATTCTCTGCGAAATATCTTCTCTCTAGCTCAGATTGCGAATCGCTCACCATGCCGGAATTGCTCGCGATGGCAACGCCCGAAATGCGCAAAACTTGGGATACTCTCAGCTTTGGCTATACCGAATCCGCGGGACATGCACTTTTACTGGAGGAAATCGCCCAAATTTATACGGGCATCGGCTCCGAAAACCTACTCACCTCGGCACCCGAAGAGGGGATTTTTCTCTTCATGCACGCCTTGCTCCAACCCGATGATCATGTCATTGTTACCGCACCCGGGTATCAATCTCTACACGAAATTGCGCGCACAATCGGCACTCAAGTCTCTTTATGGGAACCGGTTGAAGATGCTGGGTGGCATTTTGATTTGGCGCGTCTCTCCGAGTTAATCCGCCCGTCCACAAAACTGGTGGTAGTTAATTTTCCGCATAACCCAACCGGCTTCATCCCCTCCCAAAAAGATTTTGATGGATTGATAGAGCTACTCCGCAAAAAAGGCATCTATCTCTTCTCGGATGAAATGTATCGTTTTCTGGAGGTGGAAAGCGGGGCGACCCTGACCTCGGCTTGCGAGGCGTATGAGAACGCGTTTTCTCTCTTTGGCATGTCTAAAACCTTCGGCTTACCCGGCTTGCGGATAGGTTGGGTTGCATCCCAAAACAGAGAAATTTTGCAAAAAATGCTCAGGCTAAAAGATTACACAACAATATGCAATAGCGCGCCAAGTGAGATTTTATCCATCATCGCCCTGCAAAACAAAACCGCTATTATTGCCACGCAAAATGTGCGTTTAACCCGAAATATGATTTTGCTAGAAAAATTTATGGAAAAATACGCGCATATCTTCAAACTCAACATACCGCGTGGAGGCTCGATCTGTTTTCCACGCATGTTAAATGTGGAAAACACATTGGATTTTGCCAACCAACTTGTTGCCACAGCAGGGATTATGATTGCGCCATCGCACGTTTTTAATTATGGGAATCAGCATTTCCGTATCGGTTTTGGACGCGAAAATCTCGGGGAAGTTTTAGAAAAATTCGGGGCGTATTTAGACGCAAAATTTTAATCTTTTCTGTTGCGGTTTTGCTATCAATGTCAGTTGCGAATAAAACAAGGTGTGGGGTTTTTTTACCACGGATTACACAGAAGAAAACTTAAGAATCCGTGTTTATCTGTAGTGAATTCCCTCATTCGAAATTGAGGATAAGGGATAAAACACAACTAAATCGCATTCAAAGCACCTTAAAAAGAAAAAAGA
>CAZERH010000137.1:0-5597 GCA_964515535.1 uncultured Anaerolineaceae bacterium | reverse complement strand
GGATTCGCGGAGTGCGTCCGCTTCGGCGACTGTCAAGCCGGAGGGGACGTACATGAGGGCTTCGTGGGCGGAGGTTTGGTCCGTGACTACGTCCGGGACGATGCCGCGCGAGACAAGTTCGGGGAAAATATCCGCGGCGTTGCCGACCAAGCCAATGGATAGGGGCTTTTTAGCGGCAACCGCGTCGTTCACCAAATCTAAGGCTTCATCAACGGAATCAACTACAACATCCACGTAACCGTTTTCGAGGCGGCGATTGGCGCGCGCAATGTCCACTTCCACGCATAAGCCAACACCCTCCGCCATCGTAATTGCAAGAGGTTGCGCGCCGCCCATCCCCCCTAATCCGGCGGTTAATACAAATTTACCAGCGAGAGATTCCCAGCCGCGTTGACGCGCCAACGCGCCGAAAGTTTCGTAAGTGCCTTGGAGGATGCCTTGCGTGCCGATATAAATCCACGAACCGGCAGTCATTTGCCCGTACATCATCAGCCCTTTGGCGGCGAGTTCGTCAAAATGCTCCCAATTCGCCCACGCAGGGACAAGGTTGGAGTTTGCGATGAGGACGCGGGGCGCATCGGTATGCGATTTAAAGACCGCTACCGGTTTGCCGGATTGGACGAGCAGGGTTTCATCTTCTTCGAGATTCTTGAGGGATTCGAGGATGGCATCGAAGGATTCCCAGTTACGCGCCGCTTGACCACGTCCGCCGTAAACGACCAGTTTTTCGGGAATTTCGGCGACTGAGGGGTCGAGGTTATGTTGAATCATGCGGTAGGGGGCTTCGATGAGCCAGTTTTTGCAGGTTAATTTTGTGCCGGTTGGCGGATGAACTACGCGGGGTTGGGACATGGGATCTCCTGTTTCAAAGTTGAAGGTTTAAGGTTGAAAACTGCACTCTTATTATACGACTTTAAAGAAAAAACTTTGGGAGTTTGGGGGAACTTCCGAAGTTTTATATTAACTGCTCTTTTGCTTATGGAAATAGCGTAATCGAATCTTGCATTTCCTGAAATCGTCCTTCTAATTTAGGTAGCATATTCTCTCCTGTAAAGAAAGCTATGATCAGAATTTGGCTTCTATGTTTTATAAGGAGTGTTTTAGAGTAAAGTTTTGCATCTGTCCCTTCAATGGTGGAGAGCATTTCAACGAATCCCATTTCTGCGCCTTGTTGATTTTCTTCAATACCAGATGAGAGTATCTCATCATCCTCAGATGGTTGAGCAACTGCATCAACGATATCGTCAAGAGATATTTCTCCCTGCATCTCAATATTTTCGGATAATAAAAATGAAGGCGTTTCCGCGTTGTATAGCCCTTCTTCCACTGCAATAGCAAAGAAAGAACCGTTTCCAGAGAAGATCTCTCCGAGCAATCCGCTGGGAAACTGTGGATTGCTTTCTTCTACCGCGGTAGTTAGTGTATTTAGAGTATCCCCGCCCGTAATATCAGCTAGAACCCAATTCTCAGGAAAAACAATCTGATATCCAAGGTCATAATTTGAGTATTGCGTTGAGCCATCGGGAAGAGTTTCCACGTTAGTCCCACTCATCGGGATTGGCGTCTCAGTCGGCTCCGGTGCGGCTGTCGCACAAGCTGAGATAAATACTAAAGAGAACGCAATTAGAAGAATATTTCTTAATTTGGTGTTCATAAAACCTCCATTTCAAAAAGAATACGATGGCTAAATTATAGTACAAGAGCCAAGCTCCTCCCACTTTAAAGAAAAAACTTCGTGTTTCTTGGTGGATAAAACAAAGAATCTACAGACAAATAAATTGACATCCCTCCCAAACTAACCTAAACTCAACCTATGCTATCTCGTGTCTACTCCTGCGCAGTTGTCGGTTGCGCCTCGGATAAGTACAAGTACCCGAGCAAAAATAATTTGGTGTTTGCGTAATGAGAGATTTATCTTATTTTTTTCATTCTCTGCCCTCGTCCTACCCTTCCCCGCGGGGGGATGCGAAGCAGTTTTTTCACCAGATGTTCGTAGGACAGATGGGGGGAATCCGCTAATTAAATGCTGAAAAACTTTTGCTTAGGGACTTATACCCTTGATTAAAAAAACAGGTACTGTCTAAAATTGACTGATTTAAAATTTCACCTGCTCTAGCTACCGTTCTCGGCGGCGTGTTTATGAGAAGCCTGCGCCGAGGACGGCGCAGGGAGCAATGGGTGAAAAAAGTCATCAGTCAAAATTTACCACTACCAAAAAACTTAAGGAGCAATAAAAAATGACCTTTACCCAAGAAAAATGGTCTCTAAAAGACCTATACCCTAATTTCGATAGCCCCGAACTTGAAAAAAGCTATCAAAAGCTAGACGAACAAATCAGTGCGTTTGAGGTATTTCGCCCCAAACTCAACGCGGATATGGATGTGGAAGACTTCATGGAAATGCTCGAATCTGCCGAAAAAAGCACGCGGATTGCCCATAAACTTTATTCTTTTGCCGGTTTGGCTTTTACAGCGGATACGCAAGATCAAGTTGCCCAGTCTGCTCAATCACGTGCTGAACAATTCCTCGCCGAAGTGGAAAACCGCACCTTGTTTTTCAGCTTATGGTGGAAAGACCTCGATGCAGAAACCGCCAAACGCTTCACAGAAGTAGCCGGAGACTACCGCTATTATCTCGAACAAATTCGCAACTTTAAACCTCACACCCTCAGCGAAGCGGAAGAGAAAATACTCAATATCAAAAACATCACCGGTTCTAGCGCACTAATCACCCTCTACGACGCGATCACCAATCGCTATATTTATAAATTAGAAATAGATGGCGAAGAAAAAGAAATGACGCGCGGCGAATTGATGACCTACGTCCGCGGTGCTGACCCCGATCTACGCGCTGCCGCCTATCAAGAACTCTATCGAGTTTATGGAGAAGATGGTCCCATTCTTGGGCAAATGTACCAAACCCGCGCCCGTGATTGGGGCAACGAAAATGTGAAATTACGCAGTTTTAATAATCCTATCTCTGCCCGCAATCTCGGCAACGACATCCCGGACGAAGCTGTAGATACTCTTTTGGACGTGTGTGAGAAAAATGCCGATATTTTCCAACGCTATTTCAAACTCAAAGCAAAACATCTTGGCGTGGAAAAATTGCGCCGCTACGATGTCTATGCTCCTGTTGTCAAATCTGAGAAAAAATACGATTTCAATACAGCCGCCGAAATGGTCATGGAATCTTTCTCTACCTTTGACCCTAAACTTGCCAGCCTTGCCCAACGTGTTTTTGACGATAAGCATCTCGATAGCGAAGTCCGCAAAGGCAAGCGCGGCGGAGCATTTTGTTGGTCAGTTACGCCCGATATGTCCCCGTGGGTAATGCTCAATTATCAAGGCAACGCCGATGATGTCGCCACAATGGCACACGAGTTGGGGCACGCCATCCACGCCATGCTTGCCGAACACCATAATATCTTCACCTTCCATTCATCGCTCCCCCTCGCCGAAACCGCCTCCACTTTCGGTGAAATGATGCTCGTAGACCAGCTCCTCGCCAACGAGACCGATGAATCCGTGCGCCGCGACCTCCTCTTCCGTCAAGTAGATGATTCCTATGCCACCATCATGCGTCAAGCCTTTTTTGCCCTCTTTGAACGCCAAGCGCATAAAATGGTTGTAGAAAACGCTTCTGTAGACGAAATCGCCGCCGCATATCTTGAAAATCTTGCAATCCAATTCGGCGATTCTATCGAAGTCAGCGAAGAATTCAAATGGGAGTGGGTCTCTATCCCCCATATTTATCACACCCCTTTCTACGTCTACGCCTACGCCTTTGGGCAACTTCTGGTCCTATCGCTCTACAAGCAATTCAAAGAAGAAGGCGAGAGCTTCAAACCTCGCTATCTCAAACTTCTTTCTACAGGTGGCTCAGAAGCCCCTGAAAAGATTTTACAAGAAGCAGGAATAAATATCCGCAGTGCAGAATTTTGGCAAGGTGGATTTGATGTGATCAAAGGTTTGGTCACGCAGTTGGAAGATTTGCCAATTAGATAAGGAAGAATTCCCCGCACCACGCGTGAGTTTAGACTTGCGTGCCTGATTGACTGACAAAACTAATTTCAGGGCATTTTTTACCACGAAGTTCACAGAGACCACAGAGTTTTTGCTCATGTTTCTAAAAAACCTCTGTGCTCTCAGTGCTCTCTGTGGTGAGATTTTTAAGATTTGTCAGTTAATCAGCTTGCGTGCCTCTAATTCACATCGGCGTAGCGTGAACGCCTCCCCGCATAATGAGGAAATGCTCTAACTTATTCACTTTTTGCGTAGTATCAATTGGTTTCAGTTAAATATAGAATGACCGTTGAGAATTCGCATGAGCAACCGCTTGACACATCCCCCCATCGGGCATAGAATACCGCTCAATATGACAAACCAATCTTCTTCCCGCTTCTATTTTAGCAACTTTTATTACGGCTTCCGCACACGGTCGCCGTTGGTTGCGCTTAAATAGACAGAAGATTTTTTATTTAGTTTATTTTTTAGAAGAGCGAGCCATGCGGCTCGCTTTTTTTAGTTTAATTTTTCCCAAGGAGACTTTATGAAAACTCGTGGCATTCGCGGAGCAATCACCGTCACAACAGATACAAAAGAAGAGGTGCTTTCTGCTACCTATGAATTATTGGATGAGATTTTTACCCAAAACGCAACTCTGGATAAAAAGGATATTGCCAGCGCATTTTTCACCACTACGGAAGATGTTCTTTCTGCGTACCCTGCCTTGGTGACTCGTGAAATGGGCTGGGATTTTGTCCCTATGCTCTGTGCGCGTGAAATCCCCGTCCCGGATAGTTTAGCAATGTGCATTCGAGTGCTAATTCACTGGAATACCGAAAAAGAACAAAAAGACATCAAACATATTTATTTACGAGATGCAAAAACCCTGCGTCCCGATTTGGCAGATTAAACACAAAGTTCGCCACAGAATTCACGGAGATATTTAAATTTTTGAGAGAAAAACAGAGCCACTATCTAAAATGTTTTTCTCCGTGCAATCCGTGTCTCAAAAAGGAGAAGAAAAAATGATGATCATTATGAAAACCACCGCAACAGAAGAAGAGACCGCCCACGTTCTTCAACGTGTAGAAGACCTCAACCTGCACCCTCACCGCATCTCCGGCGAGGAACGCAACGTGATTGGCGTAGTCGGTGACGGTCGCCCCGTAGAAGCGAGAGCTTTTATACGACTTCCCGGTGTTGCTAGTGTTATCCCCATTTCAAAACCCTACAAGCTCGCCTCACGTGAGTTTTACCCTCAAAATACCCTTGTCCCCATCGGCGACCATCTTGTTGGAGATGGCACACCGACCATCATCGGCGGACCTTGCGCCGTAGAAAGCCGCGAGCAACTCATGGAAACCGCCATCGCGGTCAAAGAAGCCGGTGCACACGCACTACGCGGTGGCGCATTT
This sequence comes from uncultured Anaerolineaceae bacterium, assembly GCA_964515535.1. Lineage (GTDB taxonomy): Bacteria > Chloroflexota > Anaerolineae > Anaerolineales > Villigracilaceae > Desulfolinea. The sequence goes on along the minus strand of CAZERH010000137.1, from coordinate 175 downwards.
AAGCCGCGCACTTCTCCTTATTCCTTTCAAGGGCTGGGTGAAGAAGGGCTGAAACTTCTCGCCGAAGCGCGTGACTTAACCGGTCTGCCCATCGTGACCGAGGTCACATCACCCGACCTTGTCCCCCTCGTAGCCGATTATGCCGAAGTTTTGCAAATCGGGGCGAGAAATATGC
>CAZERH010000136.1:0-5605 GCA_964515535.1 uncultured Anaerolineaceae bacterium | reverse complement strand
TGTGTAGATAGTACTCTTTTAGTCCGTAGCGCAGGTGTTGGTTGAAGGTTTCTTTTTCTGAAACGAGATAGCGTAGAGGAGAGAGAAGCGAGGGGATGAGGTCTTCGGTTGCTTCTGCTCCGGCATTATTTGCCAATAGTTCACTAAGTTTTTCATGTGCGTTTTCGATGAGTTGGCGTTGTTTTTCGAGGGTGCTTGTAGCGCATACGCCCCCACGCCCGCTTACGATGGTGTACCCTTGATATTTTTCACTGGCGAGAAGGTTGAGGTCTTCGAGCCAGCTAGGTAAATTGGCATTGGCAAAGAAAGGGGGTTGGTTTTTGGTAATTGTATCGCCGACAAAAACGATTTTTTCTTCGGGGAGGATGACCCAAATTGCGCCCGTATCCACACCGGGATGATGTTCAAAAATAAGCGGGGTTCCTCCCCAGTAGAGGCTTGTTTTTTTTGTGAATGTGATTTCGGGAGGAGACCAACGGATATTGCTGAGTGCGGGAATACTTTCCCATTCTGCACCGGCGTGATGTCCTTGCGTTTTGAAGGTGCTTGTGCGGTTATTGAAAAATTCGGCTAGGCTTTCATGGGCGAAAACTTTTGTATCCATTGCGCGTGCGCCAATAATTCTATCTATATTGGTGTCGAGATGAACCAGCAAACGTTTGGGACCACTTTCGAGACCGAGAAGGTCTGCCCGCCATGATCGTGCATCTTCAGGAATCAGCGGTGCGTCAATATAAATCATGCCGTGCGGGAGGTTGATCGCGCCCAATGTTACGCCTGCGTATTTATCTTCGATACGGATATTCTCTTTAAGTAATTGCATTTTGATTTCCTTCGTTAGTCTTTCTCTCAAGGGGTAAATTAATATTAAAACGTGTGCCTTTATGATAGTTTTCGTCAATCCAGATTTCTCCACCGTGTTTGTTGATTGCGAGATTGCAGAAGGCTAATCCAATCCCTAAGCCGGAGGTTTTTGCATTGCCTTTGACACGAACAAATTTCTTGAAGATATTGGCACGGTTTTCAGGAGAAATGCCAATGCCATCATCTGCTACCCAGATTTGTAGCCATTTACCATCTGTTTTTGCTCCGATTCCGATATTGCCGTTTACGGATGTGAATTTAGAGGCGTTATCAAGCAAATTGATGAGGACGCGGTTAATCATATCGCTATCTACCCAGATATTGGGGAGGGTTTCGGGTAAATTTAGCGTTATTTTTTGATGACGTGCGCTGGTTGCCGGTTTAACTGCTTCTAAAGATTCCTGAATAATCCTAACAGGGGAGGCTCCTTTTTGGGTGACAATCTCTTGCCCCGATTCCAAGCGATTGATGTCAAGCAACGAGGAGATGAGGCGTTGCATTCGTCCGGTGGAGTTCTTCGCGATTGCCATGACCGATTGAACGGCATCGTCTTTTTCTTCCAATAAGCCATCTAAAACATCTAAGCCGGAGATGAGATTTGCCAGCGGGGAACGTAAGTCGTGATAGATCATGGATGCCATATCGTTTCGCAAGGTGTCGAGGGCTTTGCGTTCGCTAATATCGAGAAAAGTCCACTGAATGGCTTCTTCTTTTCCAAAATAGATACTGCGTACATAAACATCTACGGGAATTCCCTCCCCTTCTTTTACATAGAAAACCGCTTCGTAATTACTACTGGGGTCATAGCGCAGATATTCAAAATCTTCTCCGACATCTTCCCAACTTATGCTATGTGTATCAGCTATTTTCATTGCGCGGAAACTTAGCGCATCATATTTACTGAGAGATAGTGCTTTACGATTGGCTTCAAGAATTTTCCCTTCCCAATCTGTGATAAGGATCGGGGCAATGCTATGATGAAAAAGTTCATAATAACGCTTACGGGCTTCTGCGGCTTCTTCAAAATAACGCGCATTTTGGATGGTGGTGCCTGCTAAACTGCCAATGCCGGTTAGCACTAAGAGCGCATCTGGATCAAATTCCCCGAAGGGGGGATTAATTGCCTCTATCACCCCAATCAATTTGCCGTGTGCCTGTATAGGGGCTATCGCAACGCCTCCGTCAAAAATCTGAGATTTAGCAAAGGGGTTTTCATCTTTTAGCGGGGGAATAACAATGCCCCGTTTGTCTCTGACGACTTTTGCAATAATCCCTTTCCCTTTAGGGACGCGCTTGCCCAAAAGACTCCCTGCTTGGTTGCCTGTTGCGGCGCGAAAGACAAAATCTTCACTGGGGAATTCTTTTAATGCCAGAGCCACTGTTTTAACTTCTAAAGCCTGCATGGTTTGATTCAAAATGCGTTGAAAAACATCTTCCATTTTTAGGGAGGCGTTAATGGTTGCCGCGCCCTCTGCTAACGCGGTCATCACGCGGGTTTGGCGTTGACTTTCTGTATATAAACGCGCGTTTAATATCGCAATCCCCGTTTGGTCTGCGATGGCTTGCATCAATTCGAGATGTTCGTTACCAAAAGCATTGGGCGCAGAGTGGACTAGCGTTAGCACGCCGACAATTCTCTCGCGCGCCATCAGCGGAACGCAAAGCGCAGATTTCGCACTGCTCTCTTTTTGGGCATCATTGGGACGATGCAACCAGCGTTTATCTCGGCTTGTGTCGGGGACCAAAGCAGGCTTCCGATTGCGTACCACCCATCCCGCCAGACCACGCTCAACGGTCACGCGGAGTTGCCTAGTTGTATCCCCCTGAATGCGGCGTCCATGCACAATAATAGAATCGAGCGGGTTGCCGTGGTCGTCCATCACCATAATACTGCCGCGTTCGCCGCCCACATTATCTATTGCCGCGTAAAGAACACGTTGCAAAACAGTCCGTAAATCTAGGGCTGTGGCAACCTCGCGGCTAACTTGATAAAGCAGTTCCAACAGTGAGCGATTCTGGTCATTTGACATTAAGGAAAGTATAGCATATCAAGATAGAGTAGAATTAAGAGAAATGAGATGGAACACGAGATTTTGAAAAGTTTAGAGGAAAATATGACCCTAGATATCAACCGTATTCAAGCCCTGTGCTTCGATGTAGATGGCACTCTTAGTGATACAGATGACCAATATGTCGAAAAATTCGAGAAGTTTTTTCGCCCCTTTTCTTTCCTTCTTAAGAATAAGGATGCCCACCACGCCTCTCGTCGTTTTGTGATGTGGAGTGAAACCCCCGGCAATATGGCTTTGGCGATTCCTGATATGCTCGGGCTTGACGATGAGCTTGCGGCTTTTTCAAATTGGATAACGCGAAAAAAACCGCCGCCCCTGAAACATTTTGTTCTTATTGAGGGCGTTAAAGAGATGCTCACCGCCCTGCATGGACATTTTCCAATGGCGGTTGTCACTGCCAGAAACGAAGAAGGCACAATGCAATTCCTCAAGCAATATGATTTGCTCCCCTTCTTCGATGTGGTTGTAACCGCCCTCACAGCCGAATATACTAAACCCTATCCCGCCCCTGTTTTGTACGCCGCAAAAGCAATGAATATCCCCGCTGGAAATTGCCTGATGATTGGCGACACCACGGTAGACATCCGCGCCGGGAAAAGCGCAGGGGCGCAAACGGTGGGCGTATTATGCGGATTCGGCGAGGAGCAAGAACTTTCTCAGCACGGTGCCGATATTATCTTAAAAACAACTCCGGCTTTAACCGCTATTTTGTTAGAAAAGAAATCAGTCTCCTGATATTTATTGGCAGGGCAATTCTGCGCGGGTCGGCGGATTCTCCCCAAAGGCTTCGAGCGCGGGAATGCCATCCCAGATTGCAGGGATGGGCAGATTCAGCGCAAAAGCGGCGGTTGCGGCTGTATCTGTTATGCTGATGGGATGCAGAAACGCGCCCGGATTTAGGCTTGCGTGCTGAAGAACCCACGGAATTGTGGTTTCTGTCATCTTTTTGCCCCCATGTGAAGTCCCCTCCCCGCCATGATCGGCGGTGACGATAATGAGCGTTCCCTCGCGTAAGCCTGCTTCATCTAATGCGCTGAGAAGAACGCCAATCGCCTCGTCTGCGTGTCGCGCACCGATGAGTTGATCTCCTGAAAGCCAGCCATACTCATGTCCCAAAATATCGACCAACGCCAAGTGAACAAAAGCTAAATCGAAGCCTTCTGCCAAAATGGGTGCGGCGACTTCGGCAACAACGCGATCGCGGTCGTTTACAAATTGATATACATCAAGGTTTTCAGGTGGCGTAATTTGTTGAAGTTTTTCTTTGGCAACAATCATCACTGTTTTCAAACCGGCATTATGGGCAATCTCAAAAAGGCTGGGACCCTGTGCATATCCATTTCGGGGGAGATAGTCATTCCAATCTATACCGTGTTTGGCGGGGCATAAACCCGTAAGCATCGAAGAATGAGCGGGGAGTGTTGAACTGGGGTATATCGTTTGGGCGGTGAGAGAGTAGGCACCGCTTTCCATCAACTTTTGCACATTTGGCATCGGGGCGAGAGAAATTGCTTCGGGACGCAATCCATCTACGGAGATGATGAGGACGCGCTCAATACTTGAACGCGGAATCTCAGTTGCGGTGGGCGGGGCAGATGTTTGGGTGGCGGGAGCAGGCGAAAACGCGGTCGCCGTCTCGGATAGCGGCGTTTGGGACAGGGAAACGGTTGGGGTTTGAATTACAGCGGAGGACGCGCATCCGCTGAGGAGGAGCAGAGCTGTCAACCCCAATAAAATAACTTTATGAAAATTAGATTTTTTCATTATCCATATCCTTTTGCGCCCTTATTCCGGAAACTCGATTTCGGTCGGACCCGCGTAACCGTGTTTTTCAGAAAAATAAATGCGCCCATGAGAAGTTTCGCTACAACCGGCTTCATCGGTGACGGTTAATTTTTCTTCACGGAGACCGTAAGCGGTGAATTTGATTTCTCCCTTTTCACAAGCCCAAATTTCGGCGAGGTAGAGCGGGGCGTTTTCGTATTCTTCGTCACCAGTGGTTAGACTTTGCCCGTACCAGCGAATGGTCACTTGGTCAGCGGCTCGGGTGACTTCGAGCAAAGTGAGCGGAGCATAGTAGGGCGAGACGGGAAGCGGAGCATTATCGGGGTAAACGGGAGCAACGCTGAAAATATCACCTTTGACATCCATGAGGGAGGCTTTGACCCAGCAAGGATTATCGCCTCCGATGGCTTGAATTTGAATCCAGTTGGCATCATCTAGCCGCCCGATAATTTCGAGGTTGCTCCCCGCGACCAGTCCGTATTTGTAGAGGTAGGGTGCGCCGGGACCATAGCGACAGTTGGCGCGTTCCAGCACTTGTCCGCGCAAAATGGCATAGGTTGGGATAATCGTTGGCGTTAAGGTAAGTGTATTTGTAGCGGTGGGCGTGTGCGTTGGTGTGTGTAAATGTAGCCGTTGGGGCGGGTGTATTTGTGGATGCGAGGGTAGCGGTTTTACTTGGCGGAAGAGGAGTGGGGGTTGACGCAATTTCCTGCGGCATTGTGCAGGATACAAGAAGAAATGTGAGGATGAAAATTAATCGTTTTGGCATGAGAGCGTTATTTGAAGGGGGGGGGAACTGCATTCTTATTAAAAAAATGCTTAAGGGCTAGGGACAATTGATGTAGAGTTGTGGTTGGCCTTAAAATCATAAAAAATGTCACTAC
>CAZERH010000135.1:0-5636 GCA_964515535.1 uncultured Anaerolineaceae bacterium | reverse complement strand
AGTGAGAAATTTACTTTTGCAGGTGGCATTGTTGCGTTGGTAATTGCAAAAGTAATGATCATAAGAAAAGAAATTGAGGGGAGCGCAGTACCTGATTGAATAAAAGTCATCCCAAAAATAGAGAGTGTTTGAACGCCTAGAATTATTTGTGTTCCTAATACAGAACGATTGTCTAGATAGAGAGCATAACTTGTCAGTGCCGCAAAAATATTAATACCAATTAGCACTAAAACTATAGAAAAACCCGAAGAATTAAAAATATATAGTGTTAGCGCGCTCTGAAGAAAAAGCATACCCAAAGAAAAATTTCGGGCATTGAGTTTTCGTTTTTCTTTTAGGATAAGTTCCGGATCAATAGAATCTGTCATTTTATACCTGCTCATTCTGCGTCTAACCAAACTTCTGTTTCAACTTCACCAAGAATTTTATGCAATTCGATTGCCGCAGTTTCAAGAACACGCTCAATATCCAGTGTTTCTCTAATACGGGCAGATGTTTCTCCAACGATGCGCTCTCGTGTAGCTCGTCTCTGGCTGTCTTCAAAGAGTCTGGCACTTTCTAGCGAAATACTGAGTTGTTCGGCGAGTGTTTCGGCTAGTTCTAACTCATCTTGTTGCCATGCGCCCCGTGAGGGGTCTTTTGCTAACTGTATACCGCCAAGTACCTTTCCATGGATTTTTATGGGAAGCAAAGCGGAGTATCCATCTTTTCCGATTTTCAACGCTTCATTGCTTATATTTTCTTTACCCGTGATAGTTTTTAGCTCTCCATCTGCGCTGATGCTGTAGGTGGGGATATCACCGGATTTGGTCAAACTTCTCCATGTCTCATAACTCATTTCTCCATAAGCTCTCCTCTCTGCTTCTAGGGCGTTTTTGCTTTGTGTAAGCAACTCGGCATTATCAAAGGCGATTGCAATTTGGTCTGCCATTGTTTGCAAGGTGGAGACGATTTTCGGTGGGAATGCGGATTCTTTGCGCCGCTGAATGGTCAGGGCACCCAAGACGCGCCCTCGCGAGCGGAGCGGGATTGCGGCTTCCGAGCGCGTTTCCGGCAAATCGGGATTTTCAAATTGGACTGCATCCGCGCCCACATCCACAGCGATACGCGCTTGTTTATGTTTGATTGCCCACCCAATCATCCCCTCGCCCCAGTTTATCTTGTGTCCCCTCATGAGCATTCGTTTACCCGCATCCCCTGTGCCTGCTCTTAAAACCGCCCATTTTTCTGCATTATCTACAAGAAAAAGTCCGACATAATATAAATCAAAATTGTCTCTAATTAAGTCTACAACTTCGTTCGCGAGTTTATTTGTATCTGTATAACTTGCTGATGCTTGGCTTACCTTAGCCGCGGCTTTCAAATGGGATGATTGCTCTTCCAGTTCAAGAGTGTTTTTAGCCAGATGTTCAACATGTTCTTCTAATTTATTACTTAAATTTTCAAGTTTGATATTGGTTTGCGTTGTTTCTTTAAGGCGTTCTTTCTCAGTGGTTGAGTAAAAGGAGGAGACAATAATTATCCCTATCCCTAAAAAAGAAAGTGAAAGTATATCTCTAATATAGTCTCCGCTGGTTGTGCTGACCAAAACTATAGAAATAGCAATAATATCGGCTAGAACTAAGGAGATTAGCCCGGAAGTCGAAAACAAGGCACTGCCAACCAGAAAAGCAATGGGGAAGTTTGAAAAAAGGGTTGTTGTGATGTCGGTAACACCTCGCATCAAGGAACTTAGGGTAACAAGCGATATGGTGCTAACAAGGATAATGCCTCCCCAAGTATAGTAGGGGCTTCGACTGGTGACATAAGCAATAATAAATATGACTGTGGAGGCAGAGATAATCAAAACGATGGACAAGTTGCCTTGAACGGCAATAATCGAAATGATACCCGTCAATGTCCAGATAATTGCGGCGATAGAGAGAATTGCCGAGAAGCGTGCCTTACGTTGCGCCCCAATTTCTCGAATCGAAGGATGTGGGCGAATTAGCGTTTTGAAAAAGGTCTTTTTTTCTTGTGTATCAATCATCATTTTGCTCTTTTGGGTTATTTTTTTCTTCTGTAGCAAGCCATATTTTTGTTTCTACGCCGCCTAGTGCTTTGTGCAATTCTCTTGTTGCGGTTTCTAAGACACTCTCTATATTGAGCCTTTCTCTCATTTTTGCGGATGCGTTACCAATAACGCGTTCGCGTGCCGCGCGGCGTTGGCTTTGATCAAAGAGACGTGCGCTTTCGAGCGAGATGCTAACTTGTTCAATTAAGGTTTGTGCTAATGCCAGTTCCTTTTTGGTCCATGCGCCTTCTTTCTGGTTTTTGCGCAACTTTACACCGCCCAAGACCTGCCCGTGAATTTCAATGGGGAGCACGGCGATAAGTTCATCCTCTTGCAGAATTTTTGTGTTTTGAAGTATTTGCGTTTCATCTCTTTTTTCAAGAGCGTGAACGCTATCGGGGGCATCAGCAATATAATGGGGAATATTCGTTCTGTGGAGTAATGTAAGCCAATCTTCTTGGCTTAGTTGCCCATAAGCCGTACGTTCTGCTTTACGTGCCATTTCGCTTTTTGCGAGTAATTCGGCATTATCAAGAGCAATGGCAATTTGGTCTGCCATGGTTTGCAGTGTTGCGATAATTTCCGGCGTGAACGCGGCAGATTCGCTACTCTGAATGGTCAGCGCACCAAGCACGCGTCCCCGCGAGCGAAGCGGTAAGGCACCTTCGGAACGAGTTTCCGGCAAATTGGGGTTATCAAAACGGACGGCGTCCTCCCCCACATCCAATGCGATACGAGATTGAGCATTTTCAATGCTCCATCCAATCATACCTTCACCGATTTTAAGTTTATGTTTGCGTTTAAGCATGGTTTTTCCGGCTTCCCCCGTGCCTGCTTTTAGATTTGCCCATTCATTTTTGCTATCTGCAAGGAAGAGACCGACATAATATAGGTCGAAACGATCTTTGATTAGTTTTACGACTTCTTCTATCAGCTCATCTATATCTGTGATTGAAGAAATCCTTTGGCTAACTTCTACAGAACTTCGAAGATATGTGGCGTGTTTCTCAAGTTTTTGGGTGCGTTCAGCAATAACATTTTCTTGGTTTGTTAATGTAGCATCAAGGTTTTCAGATAAGGTGTTTAGGGTTATGCCAAGTTTCCCGAATTCATCAAGCGGTGGGTTATCAACGCGTGCAGAGAGATTGCCGGCAATCTGTTCTTCGGCGACTGCGGTAAGATTGCCAACGGGGCGTAATACAACTTGGGTAATCACCCAACCCAAAATCAGCAAGCCGATTATGGTTAGTAAGGTAGCCGGAATTAAAACAGAACGCCTACTTTGATTGATTGCTTCTAATGTTTCGGTGCGAGATTGGATAATTTCTACTATACCTATTACTCGTCCTCCATAAGCTAGCATGGGTGCAATCAGCACAGCTAGTTCTTCATCATCTTTGGATACAAAGGCTATGGCGGGTTTCTTTATGTCTAAAACGCGATCATAAATATCCGGAGAGACGGGGAGAGTAATTAAATCTTCGTTGGAGCTGACATAGTGGAAAACCCTTTTGTTGGGGGCTTTATGATCATCGTCCGGTTGCAAGCCGGGAGAGTTGCCTGCTTCAAAATAAGATATCCACAAGTTATAGTCTGCTTTTGTGCGTTCTGCTAAATTATCTACAAAGGCTTGGTCATAATCTAAGCCGACTTCAACCATGCCAATAAATTCTCCGTTTTTCCAGAGGGGTGAAACACTCCGAACACCAATTCGCTCGGAGCCAATATCTACACCGGCAACCGTTTCTTGGGTTTCTAAAGCGGCGGTGGCTGTATAACGATAAGTAATATCATCACCAAATCGGTTTTTATTATGGATGCGAATAAAAACTGTCCCATTTGGTTTTTCGATATAAAGGTGACTAAAGTTACTTTCCGCTTTCAGAGTTTCAAAAATCGGAGATAAAAGTGTATATAAAGCATGTCTATCTTTGGCGAGATATAAATCTTTAATATCATCTCTGTCGGCAAAACTTAAAGAAAGAGCTTTAGACGAAATAGTTTGTGCTTTCACATACTCGTTATATCCATCATAGAGGGAGAAGAGATACGTTCTTTCTGCCTTTTCGCTTAGCTGGCGGGAGATACGCAGGTTTACACCGGTTTGAAAAAAAGCAACAACGCCAATAATTAAAACTACAGTGGCAAGAAGCTTAAATCTTATATTACTACGCCAAACTGGCCACAAAAGCAAAGTAAGGAAGGCGAAAACCATGATGCCGATAATAAATGGCGCAAAGTTTTCTAGCCCTTCTGTCCCCAACTGAAAAGCAGGATTTAGTGCATCTGCCAGTGTTGAAATGACTAGGGCGATAAAACTTGTCCATATAGCCAATAAACGAGTTCTTTCCGGCAATACCCAAATATAGAAAAAGGCGGAAGAAAGAAGGATATACGATGATGTAATTAGAGAAATATCCTGAAGAGATATTGCCGTAGCCACAGGGGGAAGAATACTCGTAATATAAATTAGCCCCGTGCCAAAGGTGTAATGTCCTCTCTTTATTAAAGCTATGCCAATAAAGCCGGATGCCCACGCAATTACGGTTAGTCCCATCAGCAAGGTGTCCGTCCAGTTGAAATACCCTTGCCTGAGGACAATAGAAATGTTAAAACCAAAAAATATCAAATAAACAATGCTTATAATAAAACCGGTCCACACCCCAAGACGATTCTTTTTTCCTTGCTCTGGAGGAGTTGGCTTTAAATTTTCTTTCATTCTCTTTCCTCCGTGTTCAGTTCTTTCGCCTGTTCGGCACTTAACCAAACCTCAGCTTCGGCGATTCCCAAACTTTTACGTAACTCATCAGCGGCTATTTTTAAAACACTTTCAATATCCAAACTTTCTCTCATTTTTGCGGAAGTCGTAGCAATAATTCGCTCACGTTCGGCGCGCTCTTGAGCCGTCTGGTAAAGTCGGGCACTATCAATGGCAGTTTCCAAGCGAGAAGTTAAAATGTTCAACAACTCTTTTTCCGAAGCTGTCCAAGCGCGGTTTTTTTGCTTCTGTGCGTCAATATGTCCGATAACTTTGCCTCGAATTCTAATTGGCACCGCTTCGACCTCTGCTTTTGTGTCTTGAGGCATATGTGCCTCCGTTCGCACTTGTCTTAGTCCGTTTTTATCTCGCCTATAGCTTCCAAATTCTTGCTTACCAATAAACTCTTGCCATGCCCCTTGCGCAATTTCACCATAAGCGTGGCGTTCAGCCTCTAGGGCACTCTCTTTTTGGACTAATAAGAGAGCGTTTTCAAGTAAGATAGCAATATGATCAACAAGCATTTGTAAAATTGAAATTTTTTCTGTGCCAAAAGCCTCCAAATCATCGCTTTTGAGCAAAATTGCACCGAGCATTTTCTCGTACCTCTGTATAGGGATTGCGAGTTGTACTTGGCTCTCTTCTTCTGTGTCCGGATCTGTTTGAGTGTATGCTTGTTTGTCAGCGATAGATTTGTTGACTAAATCTTTTTCTTTGGAAGAGAGAGAAGTGCGCGTGTTTTTGGCTTGATTTCTCGCCCGACTGCTAGATTCGCGGCGAAGCACGTTTTCTTTGTCAAAAAGTAAAAAGACGGCACTGCTCACC
>CAZERH010000134.1:0-5649 GCA_964515535.1 uncultured Anaerolineaceae bacterium | reverse complement strand
AGCATCCAATTCGCGGAGCAAGCGTGCCGCATCCGCTTTGTTGAAGACCATCGGCGGTTTGAGCTTGATGACGTTGTGCAGAGGTCCATCCACGCTGAGGAGGATTTGACGCGCCAAAAGCTCTTCTTCGAGATGATATGCCTCAACGGTAGCAGGCTCGAGGGTCGCGCGATCCCGCACTAGCTCGAAGCCGAGAAAAAGCCCCTCGCCGCGCACATCGCCGATTAAGGGGTAGCGAGTCTGTAAATCCAATAATCCCGCCTTTAATTTTGCGCCTACGAGACGTGCATTTTCTTGCAAGTCCTCCTCTTCAATCACATCCAGCACCGCCAAACCGACCGCGCAAGAGACGGGATTGCCGCCGAAGGTGTTGAAATATTCCATGCCGTTGTTAAAAGCGGCGGCGATTTGCGGCGTGGTGACCACGCCCGCCAGCGGATGCCCGTTGCCCATCGGCTTGCCCATGACGACAATATCGGGCGTTACGCCGTGATGTTGGAAGCCCCAGAAATGCGATCCGAAACGCCCGAAACCGTGCTGGACTTCATCCGCAATGCAAACGCCGCCCGCCGCGTGGATGCGCGCATAAATCTCTGCCAAATAGCCGCGCGGATACACCACCTGCCCGCCCGTGCCAATCATCGCCTCGCTGATAAAACCCGCGATGCTCTGAGCCGCGTCAATTTGCGCCTGTGCTTCAGCGGCGTAACGTGCCACTGCATCGGGTGCATCCCGATAAATGCCGCGATAGGTGCAAGGCATTGCCAATTTATGCACCCAAGATGGCGCGCCTGTCCCGCCTTTGCCGTCAAATTTATAGGGCGAGATCTCAACCAAGCTCGACAAATTCCCGTGATATGCGCCATCCAGCACGAGCATATCTCGCTGTCCGGTGTATGCCCGCGCCAGCCGCAGGGCAAGGTCGTTTGCTTCACTGCCGGAGTTCGTAAAAAAGCAAACCGAAAGCGGCGCGGGCATGGTCGCCGTAATCCGCTCTGCCAGCCGGACGATATTTTCGTGCAGATAACGCGTATTCGTGTTCAGCATCGCCGCCTGCGCGCTCAACGCCGCCACCACGCGCGGGTGCGAATGCCCCACATGGCAAACATTATTGACACAATCGAGATACGCCTTTCCCTCGGTATCGTAGAGAAATTGCCCCATCCCGCGCACGATGTGGAGCGGTTTTTTGTAGGATATGCTCAAAGCGGGATTAAGATTTTTCTTCCTTTTTTGGAGGATCGCCTGCGGCGAGAGCCGCGCGCGGTTCGGGCTTGTTCCTGTTCGTAAACTTCCGAGCGGCGGACACATTGAGCCGAGAATTTGCGTCGCGTCTTCGGCATCAATAGCGACTAATTTCTCCAACGCTTTCCAAGCCGGTTTGGCGTGGGTTTGGTGATATTCATTTTCAAGATTACGTCCCGATGAAATGGATACGCTCACAGCCAGGCGTGCGCAGATTAAATCATATAGCAGGCTAATTTCAGTTGCGGTCAACGGGATAACGCTGTGGTATCCCGCCACTAAATGCGCCATCGCATCAAGGGGATTCTCTTCACCGAGTAGCGCATACGCCGCGCAAATCGCCACTTCATGGATGCGCGGTGCGTAAAGCAAATCGCCAAAATCAAAGATACCGCCGATTACACCATCCTGTACAAGCAAGTTTTGGGTGTTAGCATCGTTGTGGATAACTTGCTGATGTAAATCTGGCAAGATCGGCAAGACGCGTTTTTTGAAACGCGCCAACACATGAGATGCTAAATCCCGTCTTTCGGCGGAGGCGATGACATCCAATCGTGGCTCAATGGCAAGATGCGCCAGAGATAAATCCCAAAGCATTTCCCGTTTCATGGCGAGATGTGTAAAATCGGCTAACGCGATGTCAAGGTTTGCTAAATAAGCACCTAGACCACGCAAAAGGTTTGGAGATTTAGGGACAATACTCTCCAAAAGAGTACCTTCTAAATAGCTGACCATCCGCACGAGATATTTCTCTGTGTAGATGAAAATTTCATCCCCGTCTTTGTTCGGGATGACGCGCGGCACGCCTGCAAATCCGCTTAGGTGTTGGAGAGCCGCATTTTGGAATGCTATATCTTCTCGCGGGGTTTCAAGCGCATGGATTTTTAGGACGAATTTTTCGTTGGGAGCGGTGACGAGGAAATTACGGTCAATATCGCCGGGTAGGGATTTGGCAATAGCGGTTAATCCGTAGTGTTCTGCGAGAAGCTGAATGGCATCGTTGGAGGTGAAGGGAGGGAGGGGCATGGGATTCTATTCCGTATTTTGTGTTGCGTAATGTGTTTTGGGGTTATTTTTTATTCGTGGATCAACTCACGTGCTTTTACCCAAATCTCATCGAACATTTCTTTTGTTAAACGTCCTGTTTGGGTATTTTGTCTGCTGGGATGATATGAGACAAGTAGCCAGATTCCACTGGGGAGTTTGTGAACCACGCCATGACCAAAAGCGTAATCTTTTTTGCGGAGGTGATACATTTTTAAAATGCGATCAAAAGAGATTCTACCGAAAGCGATTAAAACTTTCGGTAGGATTATTTCAATTTCCTGTTCTAAAAAGGGTTGACAGTTATTTAACTCTTCGGCAGTGGGTTTGTTTTTTGGCGGGGCACAACGCCCAACGGCAGTAATCCATAAATCGGAGAGAATCATGTCGTCATCACGGTCGGTCGCATCGGGCTGATTGGCGAATCCGGCGTGGTGAAGAGCGGGAAAAAGAAAATAGCCGGAGCCATCGCCGGTGAAGCCGCGTCCCGTTCGGTTGGAGCCATGCGCACCGGGCGCAAGTCCTACAATCATCATGCGAGCGTGCGGATCGCCGAATCCCGGCACTGGTTTGCCCCAATACTCAAAATCGCGATAAGCTCTGCGTTTAACGCGGGCAACTTCCTCGCGCCACTCTACGAGGCGCGGGCATTTTCGGCAGGCGATAATTTCTTGGGTGAGGGTTTCGAGTTTGGTCATATTTTTTAACACAAAGGACACGAAGAAGCACAAAGGAAAACTTTAATAACTTCGTGTCTCTTTGTGTTTAGATTAAGAATTCTTTGCTGTGGTTAAAAAGATTGTCCACATCCTCCGCCACGCCCCCGCCCTGTGCGATAAATGAATCCCCGCCGCCGTGGGCGTTGAAGGGGGCGAGATGTTTTTTGAGCAAATCGCTGGCGTTTACGCCTGTTTCATCTGCGCAGGCGGTGACGAGGGAGAGTTTTTTTCCGTCAAAATTGCCCAAAACCGCGACCACGTTTGGATAGGCACGCAGTTTTAGCCCCAAAAGGCGCAATTCGGCGGGCGGACGATTCTCGAAGAGTTTGGTGATGAGCCATTTTTCGTCCACTTCTTCGGCGTGTTGCACCATTTTCTCGGCTTCGATTTCCAACTTAAGTTCACGAAGTGATTTCAACTCGTGTTGTGCGCTCTTCAGCTCCGCCGAGAGTTTTTCTACGGCGGAGGGCAAATCGTTGACTCCCGTAGCGAGATAAACAGCGGCTTTTTGGGCGCATTTTTGCGTTTCTTGCAAAAATGCCAAAGTTTGCCAACCGGCGGTGAAGTGGATGCGTGTCTTTTGGTTGATTCGTTCTGTGCGGATGATTTTTAACATCCCGACCATGCCCGCTTGGAGGACATGCGTCCCGCCGCAAGCGGAATAATCGTAGCCATCAATCTCTACAACGCGGATTTGTCCCTCTACTTTGGGCGGACGGCGGAAGGGGACACTTTCGGGGCTGTCTACAAAATAGGTTTTTAGGGTGCAGTTCTTGAAAACGATGCGATTTGCCATCTCCTCCGCTTGTGCCAGTTCTTCGGGCGAGAGCGAATCCCCTTCAAAATCAATCGTGGACGGGGTCTCGTAGCTGATATGGGAGGAGAGAGTCTCGCGTCCCAGCTCGTGCCAGAAAACCGCCGAGAAAATATGCTGTCCGCTGTGGTGTTGCATATTTGCAAAACGGCGCGTCCAATCAATTTTGGCGGGATATTTGCCGGGGGGCAGGTCGCGGTCAAGGATATGCACGATTTTGCCGCCTTCGGGGAAAACATCCACAACGCGCGCCGTGCCGATTGTGCCGGTATCGTGGGACTGTCCCCCGCCGGTCGGGTAGAAAAGGGTTGAGGACAGTATCACGCGAAAACCGCGCGCGTCCCGCTTCGTTCCCGTAATTTCAGCGGTAAATTCAGTCCGCAGAGGGTCATCAAAATAGAGTTTTTTAGTCATAATTTTTATCCGTAAACCCGAAAGGTTTTATCGGAAGTCGGTTTTGAACGCTTCTTTTTAGTGAAGTGTATCTCAGTTTTTTGTGCCATCTTCAGAAACCTTTCGGGTTTCTTGGGATCAAATAATAATCATCGCATCGCCGAAGGAGTAAAAACGGTAGCCTTCGTTGATGGCGGTTTGGTAGGCGTTGAGAATTATTTCGCGCTCGGCGAAGGCACTCACCAGCATCAGCAAAGTGGATTTGGGGAGGTGAAAATTGGTAATCATCACGTCCACGACCTGAAATTGGTAGCCCGGGAGGATAAAGAGGCTGGTCGCGCCGCTGTACGGGGATAGCCCCGCCGATTCGAGGGTGCGGACGGAGGTGGTGCCGACCGCGACGACCTTGCCTCCTGCTTGCTTGGCGTTGTTCAGCTTTTGTGCGGTCTCCGGCGTGACCTGACACCACTCGGTGTGGATCTTGTGCGCTTCTGCATCTTTTTCGGTGACGGGGGCAAAAGTATCCAGCCCGACATGGAGGGTCACTTCGGCGATTTGGACTCCCTGCGCTTTGAGTTCATCGAGCAGGCGAGGTGTGAAATGAAGCCCCGCGGTAGGTGCGGCGGCTGACCCCGGCTCGGCAGAGTAGACGGTTTGATAGCGTTCGGGATCATCCAATTTTGCGTGGATATAGGGCGGAAGCGGAACATTCCCGATTTGCGGGAAGAATGGTTCAATCGGCTCTTCAAAGCGGATGAGCCGTTGCGCGCCTTCGAGAACTTCGATGATTTCGGCGTTGGGGGCATTATCAAGAATTATTTTTTTGCCCGCTTTCAATCCTTTCCCGCCGACTAGTGCGCGCCATGTGGATTCATCTTCTTTGCGAAGCAGAAGTAATTCTACTTTTCCGCCGGTTTCTTTTTTGGCGTAGATGCGAGCGGGGATAACGCGCGTTTGGTTAATCACCAGTACATCGTTGGGACGTAGATATTCGCCGATATTATAAAAATGACGATGTTCAATTTTGCCCGTGTCCCGATGCAAAACGAGCAGACGCGATGAGTCGCGCGGCTCGGCGGGGGTTTGGGCAATAGATGTTTGGGGGAGGTGGTAGTTAAAATCGGATGTTTTCATTTAGTGGGAATTGTTATTTAGGAGTTGAATTGTTCTGTTTCTCTTTTTTTATTAATAATCGAATTACAGCGTGATAGGTTGCTAAATAGAAGTGAAAAATCCATGAATACCAAATTGAGCTATCGTAGTTTGTCTTCTGGTTTGGGTTATGATGCCGAATAGCAAAATTATTAGCTATATCAAATAATGCTGATTCATCTTTGCTGTTTAGAACATTTGCTAAATCTTTGGTCTTTTTCAGCCATTCAAACACGTCAGTCAGTTCCCGAATAGCTTCTTTTTTCTCAGTTATAGATAGAT
>CAZERH010000133.1:0-5654 GCA_964515535.1 uncultured Anaerolineaceae bacterium | reverse complement strand
TTTTGATGTGTCAGAAATTAGGGCAAACTATAGTAAAACTTGAACTGGTCTTTTGTGGTGTAGGGTCTGATTGACTGACAAATCTCCAAAACTCTCACCTTAAAAACATGAGAAAAACTCAGTGGTTTTTGTGAATTTCGCAAAGCATACCCGCAAGGGTGCTGAGGTGAAAAAATATCGTGAAATTAGTTTTGTCAGTCAACCAGAGTATGGGGCTTTAAAAATGTCTTTTTGTGAGTTCATAACGTTGTTACTGTTTTTCGGTCAGTTGAATTTTCAACTGCCAATTATGTGTATCTTGCGGAGGAATAGAGGCAAATAAATGATGCTTCGTGACGGCTTCTTCTAGCGAATCCTGTGCGCCGATACATGGCTCTAGTCCCAGATTATAATAAGGCAAACCGCCATCTCCCGCCCATGCACCGATATTCATCCAGACGGCTACCTGCGGAAGTTGGGCGACATCCCACGATAGGTGAAACCCTCCATCTTCGGCTTGGAGAGTTACCCACCCTGCGGAGAGGGGGTTGCTCCAAATTTTGAAAGCAAAAGCAACAAAAGCCTCGGGGAGTGAAGTCAGATCGATTTCATTTTCACCCGTATTTAGTGAAAAGGGATAACGCAAATCGCTATCTCCTGTGATTGAGCCTTCGGGAATGGCTAAAGTGCGGTTGAAGCGAGCAGAAGGGGGCAATCGCAATTGCATTTTCGGCTCAATTGCCAATAAAGGATGCGCCGACCAGATGAAATCTATCGGCGAGTCCGCATGGTTGCTGACGGCATACTCAAAAAGCAAACTGTCAGAAGCATAGCAAAGTGTGACTGTGCGTTCAAAGGTATAAGCTAAAGCCACTCCACGCCAACGTGAGCGAAGGATAGCTTTCTCCCCCTCTTCACGAATATCCAATGAGGTTGCCTGTGACCATAACTCGCCATGATCTTGCAAAGCTGTCCCCGCCCAAGGTGCAGAGGGATAATTGCAGGCAGATATGGTGGGAAAACACTCGTCCCATCCCCCCGTGTCTGCCTCTGCTATATACGAGCTTCCGTGAGGCATATTTTTATAAGCTATACGGGGGTTTTTCCATAACCATTCGCGTCCGGTACGCAAGTCTTTCAAACTCGAAATTTTGCCGCCCAATTCGGGAATAATTTCAAACGATAATACCCCTGCATTGACTTGAATAACGTCTAAATTATTTGTGTTTTTGTGTGTAATGGTGCAACGAGGCATCGGCATAGTTTTTACGCTCAGAGCGTAATTACCTCACCGCATTGAGCAGATTCAAGGAATGCTTGAATAGTGATCGTATTGGCTCGGCTATCCTCAAGGCTTATGCGCGGTAATTTTCCCAACAATATCGTATCCGCCATCTCCTCCACTTCGCCCCGATAAAGTTCCTGCCCGCGTATTTTGATTTTTTTGACCTTATTATTCAGCGTGAGTAATATCTCTTCGTTTTTTCCAGGTCTAAATGGGTTTGGGATAAGCAATTTTCCCAAAGAACCGAGAATTTCCATTTCAGTATGGAAGGGAGATTGGAAACTGCTATCGAATTGTGCGAGGATATCGTCCGAAAAACGCATCTGTCCGGCGAAACTCAGGTCGATTCCTGCTTGACCCTGAACTTGCCAGCCGAACACCTCAACAGGATTTCTGCCAATAAGCATTCGGATATAGCTAATCGGGTAACAACCTACGTCCCAGATACTACCGCCACCCATCTCTTTGATAAAACGATAGTTTCCCTCTCTATTTAGCGTAAAAGTAAATGAGCCGCGCAGGAATTGCAATTTGCCCAAAATCCCGCTCTCGACAATCTCTTGCACTTTTAGTGTTTGCGGGTGGTGACGGTACATGAATGCCTCTGTCAGCACGCAACCGGTTTTTTTAGCGGTAGCAAGCATCTTGTCCACGTTTGCGGCGGTTAATGCCAATGGTTTTTCACAGAGGACATGCTTTCCCGCTTTAAGAGCTTTAATCGTCCAATCTGCATGGAGATGATTAGGGAGCGAGTTGTAGATAACGTCAATTTCAGGGTCGGCTAAGAGGGATTCATAACTGCCGTACGAACGCGGAATCATCCATTTATTTGCGTAGGCTTGCGCCTTTTCTTCTGAGCGACTAGCAACGGCGAGCAGTTGATTCCGTTTTGAAGCTCTTAAGGGGTGAATCAAGGCATGATTTATTTTTGCAGTTGAAAGTAAACCCCAGCGCAAGATTCGATTGGTCATTGTTTATCCTTTTAGTGAGCCGGCTAATAATCCGCGCAAAAAATAACGCCCCAAAAATATGTAAACGAGCAAAGTTGGAAGTGCCGCGAGGAGTGAGCCAGCCATTTGGACATTCCACGAGATAATTTGGCTACCAGCCATGTTGTTGAGGGCAACTGTGATAGGCCATTCGGTATTGCCCGTGAGGATGACGGCAAAGAGAAAATCGTTCCATGCCGAGGTGAATTGCCAAATGAGGACAACGACGAAGC
Source organism: uncultured Anaerolineaceae bacterium (assembly GCA_964515535.1). Taxonomy (GTDB): domain Bacteria; phylum Chloroflexota; class Anaerolineae; order Anaerolineales; family Villigracilaceae; genus Desulfolinea. Next base: position 3,168 of record CAZERH010000133.1, on the reverse strand, counting down.
TAGGGATGGAGATGGGGAGTAAGATATAACGATAAATGCCGAGCATATCTGCGCCGTCAATTTTGGCGGCTTCGAGTAATTCTTGAGGCAAACTGGCATAATAATTGCGAAAAGTGAGTGTCGTAATCGGGATGCCGTAAATAATATGCGCTAGTGCCAATCCTGGGAGTCCGGTAATACCGGCGGCGTTCATAAATTGCACCAAAGGGATGATGATGCTTTGGTAGGGGATAAACATGCCGAAAAGGAGGAAGGGGAAGATGAAATCGGCTCCGCGAAATTTCCACTTGGCGAGGATGAATCCATTCAACGAACCGAGCATGGATGATATTAGCGCGGCGGGGATGACCATCATGAAGCTGTTGCGTAAATAAGGTGCCAGATTTTTATAAGCTTCAATATAATTTTCGAATGAAATCCCATGTGGTAAATTCCACATGGTTTTTAGGTCAATTTCAGCAAAACTCTTGAAGCCTGTTACCAGCATAACGTACATGGGGAGCAGGTAAAAAATCGTCAATGCGATTAATGGAACATAGAGCCAGTTTTTTCTTGAATTGAGCGTTTTCATTAATCTGTCTCCATTTTCAACGTATAGCGGATGTAGGGAATGATAAGTATTGCCACGCTAATTAAGAGAAGGATGCTGATTGCCGCGCCACGTGCGTAAAAAAGTCCGTCAAAGGTGGTCTGCCACATATAAATGGCGGGAACATCTAAGGGGAGTTGTTTCCCCGCAACTGCAATGATTAGATCGAAGACTTTGAGAGAAGTATGCCCTAAAATAATAAGAACACTTAAGGTAATGGGTGCTAATAATGGCAAAATAATACGGCGATAAATTTGTGTTTCGCTTGCTCCGTCAATTCGAGCCGCTTCACGCAATTCATTTGGCACGGCGCGTAAACCAGCCAGATAAAGTGCCATCGTATAACCGGACATTTGCCAGATAGCCGTCATTGCGATTGCCGCCATGCCCCAAGTTGGGGTGGTGTACCATTTATTAACGAGGAAATCCAGATGAAGTGAAGTAAAGAGAAGGTTTAATCCGCTCATGCGAGAGCCTTCTGCCGGATTCATAAGCCAACGCCAAACAACACCGGTTACGATATAGGAGATTGCCATAGGAAAGAGGAAGATGCTACGGAAAAACCCATCTCCTCTGAGACCTTGATCAAGCATCACCGCCATAAAGAACCCGAGGAGAATGCTCCCTATGACAAATGCGCTTGTGAATATGAGGGTGTTGCGAATATCAATATGAAAACGGGGGTCGGAAAACAATGCCAAATAATTTTTAAGCCCAGCCCATGAATAATCCGGGTTGAGTCCTTTCCAATTGCTGAGAGAAACACGTACAGACCAAGCGATAAAGCCATATACAAAAATCAAAATCGCTAAAACTGACGGTGAAATAAGAATGATGGAAAGGTATTTATCTTTATTTTTGAACATCTTTCAGCCTCGTTTCAAGGAATAAAATTCATGGAGACTTCGCCGCGCGAAATCTCCATGAATAATTGTACACTACAGTTCAGTTGCAGGGACCAGAGCTAACACAAGCATCAACAAGTGCGGTCTGGAAAGTCTCTACGTTTTTATCAATCATGAAGAGACCAAGGGCGGTGTCGATTTCAGATTTCCATGAATCATTGGCGACCACACCATGAGTTAATGAACCTGATACGGTGTTGCTACCCCAGTCTTCCATTGCGGATTGGAGATATTCGCCGAAGAGGGATGCATCACAATCTGTGCGAGCGCAAATGGAGCCTTTGATGGGATTGAAGGCTTCCTGACCTTCTTTGGAGCCAGCAATTTTTAGCCATGCTTCTGCACCTTCGGAGTGAGGAGCACCAACTGCCAACGTGAAAGAATCGGAGAGAAATTGGAATACGCCAACGCTCCCGGGAACAGGTGCCCAGCCGTAATCGGTCATAGGGGTTTTGCCAAGTTCGCGGAAATAACCTTCTGCCCAGTCGCCCATGACGTTGAATGCGGCATCGCCATTGATGACGAGTTGAGAAGCATCCTGCCAAGATAAGGAGGCTGAATCAGAGTTAGTGTAAGTTAGCACTTTGGCAAAATTTTCAAGAGCGGTTGTCACTTCGGCACTGTTCCAGTCGGTGCTTCCATCCCAGAGACCATCATAAGCATCCGAGCCAAGAGAGCCGAGTAAGACGGTTTCGAAGAGATGTAATTGTGTCCACTGTTCGCCCAAAGCAAGCGGAGTAACGCCAGCGGCTTGGAGGGTATCCATTGCGGCAAACCATTCATCCATGGTGGTGGGGACTTCTACGCCATTCTCTTCCAAAAGTGTCGGGTTGTACCACATGACATTCGCGCGGTGGATATTGACAGGTACAGAATAGATTTTACCTTCGTTGGAGATGAGCGGGATAAGTGTTTCGGGCATAACATTGAGCCAACCTTCGGCATCGTAGAGGTCATTTAATGCTTCAATTTGACCACCGGCAACGTAAGTGCCGATTAATTCTTGACCGGCATGACCCTGCCAGCTATCCGGAGGATCTCCAGCTTGTAGGCGGGTGGCTAATACTGCGCGAGCGTTTGTACCGGCACCACCGGCAACAGCGGCGTTGACGAATTCAACATCGGGGTATTCGGCATTGAAGATGCCAATCATGGCTTCGAGACCAGCGGCTTCACCGCCACCAGTCCACCACGAAAAAACTTCTACTTGAGTTGCTTCTGCGGCAGGTTCTTCTTCTGCAACGGGTTCTTCTTCCGCGGCAGGTGCTTCTTCCTCTACAGCAGGCGCTTCAGCAACGGGAGCTTCATCAACGGGTTCTGCAGGAGCGGAGCCGCCACAAGCGGTAAGCACAAGGGCGGTTAGAGCGAATACGGCAAACAGGGTGTACCATAATTTTTTTGACATGATTTTCTTTTCCTTATTTTAAATGGATATAGAGTTTCTTGGTGCAAAACAACATTTTTGGTAATTACTCAAAGTAAAGATGTGTTTGTTCTTTTGAAAACGATTATATAATTTGAAACCATCAAGATTTTGAGCAATCATTATTATTTTTTCCTCGCATCACCTCCTTTATTGTAATTGCAGTGGTGCACAGGAATTACGTTTGATAATCTGTGTATTGAGGCGCACCTGTTTAGGAATATATTTTAAGTTTCGTACGGCTTCAATAA
>CAZERH010000132.1:0-5673 GCA_964515535.1 uncultured Anaerolineaceae bacterium | reverse complement strand
CGCGAGCTTCTGCGATAGTTTTATTCATTTTCCAATTTCCGGCAACGATGGGGGTTCGCATAATTATTTCTCCTAGGGAAGTTTATTAAGGGCTTGTTCGGCTTCGACGTAAACCCAACCTGGAATTTCATCAAGGCTTAAGAGGGCTTCAAAAATTTGACGGGCTTTACCGTAATTTTTATTGCGTCCAGCCATTTCTGCTTCGAGAAGCATGGCTTCGGGGAATTTCGGTTTGAGTTTTTTTGCTTCACGCAAAAGATTGATGGCTTCATCTTGAGAGTTGTGATAGAAATTGTGACGGGCTTCGACAACGAGCCTGAAGGGGTGAGCGAATTCGCTGATTTCATCGAAAGAGAGGTATTTTGGCATTTCGGGCTGGCTGGCGGCTTTATAAGCACTTTCATGGAAAAAGTAGAGGAGTGCTTCGTATTCATCGCTATCGTCTGGTGGGGTGAATTGGAGGGCGCGGAGGAACATCGCCGCGCTACCTGTCCATGATTCGTATTCTATGAGGTTATAACCGGCATCTTCGAAAAATTGAGAGTCTTCGCCGGCAAGTTCTCCCGCTTTTTTTAGTTCCTGATAAATCGGTTGTTTTTTATTGGGGGCAGTGTCAAGATAGGCGAGGGCTAAGGCGAGATGAGGATAAGGGTCATCCGGATATCCGGCAATTAATTCTTGCGCATCAGTAACTTCGAGAGGAATTTCTTCTTCTATGGGTGGCGGGATGGGGGCATCTTCCGGATTTTCATAGTGTTCTTCAGCTTCTGATAAATTTTGAAAAACACCGTCTTGTCCGGTGGCATTAGCGATAAAAAAGATTGCTACTAATACCAAAATTCCGGCTGTAGCCAAAGTCCAAATTATACGTTTCTTCTTCGCTTTTTTTGAAACTTCGGTTTTCTTCTGCGGTTTATCTTTTGCTTCTTTTTCAGGTGCAAGGGTTAGTGCTTCTGATCTTTTTAGAACATCCGGCGGTGGGGGCATAGGGATATTTTGGATAGGTGTGGTCATCGTGGCTTCTGCCATATCCGTTTCGGAATCGTCCCAGGCTTTTTTGAATGAAGAAATTAAGATTTCTACATTTTCATAACGATCTTCGGGTTCTTTTGAAAGAGCCTTGAGTAAAACACGCTCCACTTCATCCGGTACGTTGGGATTAACCAAATGAGGTAAAGGTAGTGGCGAATAAATATGAGCGTGAATAATAGAGAAAGGCGTATCTGCGCTAAAGGGAACTTGCCCTACGACCATCTCATAAAGCATGACCCCGAAGGAGTAAATATCGGTGCGATTATCGAGGTTTTTCTCCCCTTTTGCTTGCTCCGGTGAAATATATTGAGGTGTTCCCATAATCATGTCAGAAGAAAGTGTCGATTCTCCCGATTGGGCAATCCGCGCCAAGCCAAAATCGGCAAGATAGGCTGTGCCGTCTTTAGCCATAATCACATTCGAGGGTTTTATATCGCGATGCAAAATGCCTTGCTGATGTGCGTATCCTAATCCCGCCCCAACCGCTTCAACGACCTTCCAGATTTCATCTACATTCAAACGCCCGCGATTCAACTGTGCTTTAAGTGTTTCCCCTTCAATATATTTCATCACCAAATAAGGTTGTTCTTCATGGTCGGCAAAATCATAAACAGGCACGATATTCGGATGCTCCAATTTTGCCACCAGCCGCGCCTCGCGCTGAAAACGCGCCAAAAAATTAGGGTCTTCTAAAAAGGCGGGGTGCAAAACCTTAAGCGCAACATAACGGTCTAAGTTAGCATGGTAGGCTTTATATACAGTCGCCATTCCGCCACGCCCCAATTTTTCCATTACTCGATATGACCCTACATTTTCACCTACATCAAAAGCCATGAGATTTTCCTTTTAGTCAGATTAGACCATCCGACTAAATTATAGCCCACTTTAAAAAAACGGGGTGGGCTTGAGAACCCACCCCTACGGGCTATTTATCTGCCAGCGCATCCACGCCGGGCAGTATTTTTCCTTCGAGCATCTCTAGCGATGCCCCCCCGCCGGTCGAAATATGGCTTATCCTATCGCCCAGCCCTGCCTGCTTGATGGCGGCAACCGAATCACCCCCGCCAATGACGCTCACTACATCTGCATCTGCCACAGCTTGGGCTACCCCAAAAGTCCCTTTCGCAAAATTCGGGAATTCAAAAACGCCCATCGGACCATTCCAAACCACAGTTTTAGATTTTCGGATGATGGACGCGTACGCGTCTACTGTAGCGGGACCTATATCTAAAATTCGCCAGCCATTCGGAACATTGCCAATCGGCACGACCTTGTTTTGGGCTTGGTTGCTAAACTCAGACGCGATTACCATATCAACGGGAAGTACTAAAGCAGATCCAGCTTTTTCTAGCAATTCTTTGGCTGTTTCTATGGCATCATCTTCTACTAGGGAATCTGCCATCTCGTAGCCTTGTGCTTTGAAAAAAGTATTTGCCATTCCACCGCCGATTAAAATCTGATCGGTTTTGTCGAGTAAATTCGTAATCACGCCGATTTTATCGCTTACCTTTGCCCCACCCAAAATAGCTACGAAGGGGTGTTCGGCATTGGCGATGGTATCTCCGAGATATTTCAACTCTTTCTCCAGCAAAAATCCCGCCGCGGAGGGGAGCAGTTTTGCCACACCCACATTAGAGGCGTGGGCGCGATGGGCTGTTCCGAAAGCGTCGTTTATGAAGACATCTGCCAATGAGGCGAGTTCTTTTGCCATAGCGGGGTCGTTTTTTTTCTCGCCCGCATGGAAGCGGGTGTTTTCTAGGAGCAAAATTTCGCCTGTCTTGAGGTCTGCGGAGGCTTTTTGGGCTACCTCACCCAGACAATCGTCCGCGAATTTAACGGGCATCCCGATTATTTCGGCGAGATGTTTGGCAACGGGAGCAAGTGAAAATGCAGGTTTGGCTTCGCCTTTGGGTCGTCCTAAGTGTGAGGTGAGAATCAGCGCGGCATCCTGTTCCAATAGATATTTAATGGTCGGCAATGCGGCGCGGATGCGGGTATCGTCACCCACTTTTCCATCTTTAATCGGGACGTTGAAATCCACCCGCACGAGAACTTTTTTACCTTTTACATCAAGGTCTTTGAGAGTTTTTTTGTTGAGCATGGGGTTCTCCATATAAAGACACCGAGTGTTTTGGAAACACTCGGTGTCTTTTTCTAACTAGAGTGATTTCGCAATTTTTGCCGCAAAATCTGTTAGGCGGGTGGCGTAGCCCCATTCGTTATCGTACCAAGAGACGACTTTGACCATATTGCCATCCATAACGGCGATTAGGTCTGCGTCTACGATAGAGGAGCGTTCGTCGCCTTTGAAATCCATGGAGACGAGGGGTTCTTCGCTGAAGCCGAGAATACCTTTCATGGATTCTTCGGAGGCTGTTTTGAGAACGGCTTTCACTTCTTCGACAGTCGTGCTTTTTTCGACTTCAAAAACGGCATCTACGATGGAGACGGTGGGGGTGGGGACGCGTAGAGAATAACCGTCCAGTTTGTCTTTGAGTTCAGGGATGACGAGCGCAATCGCTTTTGCCGCACCGGTAGAGGTGGGGATGATATTGATGGCGGCGGCGCGAGCGCGGCGTAAATCGCCATCGGCAAGGTCGAGTACGTTTTGGCTGGTGGTGTAGGAGTGGATGGTGGTCATCAGCCCTTTGACGATTTTGAAATTATCGTTGATGACTTTGCTAAAGGGGGCTAAACAGTTGGTGGTGCAAGATGCGTTCGAAACGATATGATGCTTTGCGGGGTCATAATCATCATCATTTACGCCCATAACCGCGGTGAATACATCGCCGCCTTTAGCGGGGGCGGTGAGGATGACTTTCTTTGCTCCGGCTTCAAGATGAGATTGAGGTCCGGGGGTTTTAGTGGGGTCACGGAAAACGCCGGTGCCTTCAAAAACAATCTCGACGCCCAGTTCGCCCCAAGGGAGGTCAGCAGGGTTGCGCTCGGCAGAAACCTGAATGGTTTTGCCATTGATGACTAAGTTGCCGTCTACAACTTCAACGTCCCCGTCAAATTTGCCGTAGCTGGAGTCGTATTTGAAAAGTTGGGCGTTTGTTTCTGTATCCCAAAGATCGTTGATACCGACTACTTCCAGTGTGTCCGGATAGCGTTCCAAGATGATTTTGAGCAATTGGCGACCAATGCGCCCAAATCCGTTAATACCTACTTTTGTTGTCATTTTTTATCTCCTTTGATAAATAGAGTGAGTTTGTGAAAAAATTAGCGAAGCTATTTTATCGCATTTTGGGATTAGAGGGGGAAGGTTTAAGGTTTTTTAACTTTCTGGCATTCAAACCATCGATCCCGTGCGCTCTGCGTATAAATCCATAATCGTTTGTGCCAGCCCCTCCGCATCATGCCGCCACGGGTGTTCTCGGTCAAGCAAATCGGCGGTATAGAGACGGCGGTCACCGGAGAGTTCATCTCCTATCTCTGTCCAAGTCGTATTTTTGGGGAGAGTGGCTTCTTGACAGTCGTTGGCGATGACGAACTCAACCAGATTTTTTCCCGTATGTGATTCAAGAGCCGTGAGATGATCGTGACAAGAATAGGCGTCTGTTTCTCCGGCTTGGGAGGCGATATTGCAAACGAATAGCTTTAGTGCGCGGCTCGCTTTGATCGCGGATAAGAGGTCTGCTACCAGCAAATTGGGCAGGATGCTGGTGTACAGGCTTCCCGGTCCGATGACAATTACATCTGCCGCCAAAATGGCTTTGATGACGGGGGGAAAGGCGGGTGCGTCATTCGGCTCTAGCCAAACGCGGCGCACACGTCCCTCAAAAGCCGGGATTTTACTCTCGCCCTCCACGCGGACTTCATAGGCAGAATGGGGGAGAATCATATCGGCGACTAATTTGACATTGTGTAATGTGGAGGGGAGGACGCGCCCATGCACCGAAAGAACTCTTCCCGACTCGGCGATGGCTTCTTCAAAAGAACCGGTGATATTGCTTAACGCACTGATAAAAAGATTGCCGAAAGAGTGTCCACCCAAACCATCTGTACCGCTGAAGCGATATTGGAAAAGTTGCGTCATCATCGTTTCATCGTTGGATAATGCGGATAAACAGTTGCGAATATCGCCGGGAGGGAGAATGCCCATTGACTCGCGTAATTTTCCGGATGAGCCGCCGTCATCGGCTACAGTGACGACCGCGGTGAGATTGTGGGTATAGGCTTTTAATCCGCGTAATAGCGTGGAGAGTCCATGTCCGCCACCGATAACAACGATGTGTGCGCCGCGTCCACGCTGTTGATAGGAGGATAATTCATCTACAATTAGTTTGCCGGGGCGCATGAAGGGACGTAGGAGGGTATGGTTTAATCCCCAAATGCCGTAAGAGACAAGTCCGATTCCGATGCCCCCAAAGATGATAATGCGAATCGGGCGGGGTAAAAAGCGTAGGGACAAATAGGAGAGGGAGGGCAACCACCAAGTTTCGGGCGCGGTGCGGTATATATCCAATAAAAAGTAGGCTAAGCCAACGCCGAGCAAGGTAATCCCTAAAAGGATTAAAGCTAGCCAGCGTTTAACGCCTAAGCCCGGTGTGAGCCAGCGCATAAGTTGGCGAAGGGTTTCTTTGAATCTCATGGTGTGATGATAGCAAGGATTGATGGAGGAGTCAAAACGGATGTGGC
>CAZERH010000131.1:0-5679 GCA_964515535.1 uncultured Anaerolineaceae bacterium | reverse complement strand
TGGATCTTTAGTCTGATAGTTATGTTAGTTTTTTATGCAATACGCATCACTCTTTAAAATTCCTATAAATCACATACCCACCCGCTCCAATTAAAGCAAGAGGGAAGAGAATGCCGAGCGCGTTCCCCATAAATGGGAGGCTTATTGCGCCAATCGCTACCAAAATCCAGCCGGGGATAAACGCCCATTTCAGTTGACCTTCGTAGCCGGGAAGTGAGCCTATAAAGAGAAAGGTCAATCCAAGACCGAGCAGAAATATCCCACCGGCATCATGAAAGAGTTCGTCGGCTATAGAGACGACTGCCAAAGAACTAAGCACACCAGCGGGGATAATTGCCCACCAGAAAGAGCCGCGTTGGGTGAAATAAATCATCCAGAAGCTGAGTGCGATGCCGCCTAGCACAATCCCACCGCCGAGGATATTGCTCAAGCTGTAGGAGATCGTATCTAGCAAAATGTTAAGCGCAATGGCAATCAGCGTAGTGCCGGGAATTAATGCCCACCAATTCTCTTTATTATTGGCATAGACATAGAGAGAAGCTACGCCTGCGCCACCAACGGCGATAGCACCTAGCAAATTGACTCCGCCGTAGAAAATGCCCAAATTTTGAAGCAGATACATGCTCCCCGCCACGATGAGGACAACACCAATGACGATTCTCATATCAAAACGTTTCATAATTTTGCTCCTGCTTTTTCATCTCAAAGCACACCAAGTACCACGAAGGAAAAACTTTTTTTGCTTTTACTTTGTGCTTCTTCCTAACTTTTGTGGTGAAAAATTATCGAATACTCAACGACCCAGCCCCAAAATCGGCATTGATATCTACTTTATTGGCGGCGGTTTCGTAATTATCAGATTTGTAATAATTGCCAACACGTGGGAAGCGTTCACGGTCGATATTGATCGAAGCAAGCCCGCTGTCCACCTGGATTCGAGCGGCAACACCTTCGGGGACCTCAAATGCGATAGAGGCGGCACCCCCGCTCAAATTCACGTGCGTTTGCCCGGCATTGGCAGGCAAAATGATTTTTGTATTGCTCGCGCCGGTGTCCACTTCCAAATCTGTCACCTTCAAATCCGATAAATCGACTTGCGTATCAGAGGCACCCATCTCAAAATGGAGTTGCCATGCTACTTCTTGGCTCAAATCCACGTTCCATTCTCGTGCGCCCCACATCCACGGCATCATAATTTGGATGGCATCTGTATTGTCCGGTTGTAGTGTAATTTCTGTGAAATCACCATCTTTTTGGGATTTATACTTCACACCGCCGCCAAAAGAACCGCTAAAAAGTTGACCCATTTTCGCATCGCCCTTGACCTTAACTTGCCCTGCGCCGAAAGACAGAGTCATCTTCCCTTGCGTGGTGCCTTCGAGCGGGGCGGATACATTCTCCACTTCGAGAGCATCTGTGCCTTTGGATGCGGCTAAGAGCGTCCAAACGCCCGCGGCGATGATAAAGGTGGGCCAAATTAGTTGCCAAACATTGACGTGTAAAATGCCGAGATTATCGAGGAGCAATAAACTCCCTGCGCCAATAAATAAACTGCCCCAAAATATTGATTTAATTTTCATCTTCTTCTCCTTCTTCAACATTGAGTTCAACGATAACTTTTTTCGTTTTTACAGGTTCTGAAGTTTCAGAGATTTGCTCTTTTTTACGCCCAAAACTTGCTTTGCGCATAGAGTTTGCGCCAAGAATAATGAGCAAAATGGGCCAATATCGAATAATTTCTTTTGAAGCTCCCAAGAATGAGCCGAAGGCAAAAAATAACAAGGCACTGATGAAGAGAAGGATAAACCCCGCGTTTTGTGAGCCTTTATCTTTGGTTTGAAGTCCAAAAAATAGTAAGCCCAAGCCAACAAACCCCGGAATTAGCGTCCATGCGTAAGCCCAACTTCCCCAATCTCCGGTCACGTTTTGATAGTAGAGCAGACCACCGATCCCGCCGATGATGAAAGCGGGGATAGAGAGACCGGGCACATTATTAAGAATGCTGGCGAGGAGAAAAATTACGCCAATGCCAATAATAATTAATGACCATTGGCCCGCCGCCCAAGCCTTGAGCTGGGGAACGAATTGAACCGCTAAAAACCATACACCTATCAGAATTAGAATTAATCCGCCAGTTAAATTGCCTTTTTTCATAAGATTTTCTCCTTTTGCGACTTTGGACATCAGATTAAGAAAATGCCCTTGCCTGTTTTCTTTCCCAACTATATCTGTCTATAGGTCATATAGAATAGTGCTGGAGGTCATGTGCGCGGGTCATAATTTCTGCCGGTTAGGGCGAAGGATCGTAGTTGCTCAAAATAAAGATGTGGTGGTTTTTGCAAGTAGGGGCGGACGGTTGTCCGCCCCTACGCGTAAAATATATTACGTAATAATCAACCACCAACATTTTAAGCAACTGCTTTATCCTCGTTCATCTGTGGTTAAGACAAAAGCCCCCATTCCCTTGACGGGAGCGGGGGCTTTTAGACTACTCATATCGAAAACGCCAAACTCCAATCCCTAAAAACACAACGCCAAATGCCATTAATATCCCCGCGGTGGGCAGAATCGCCTCAAAGCCCAGCCCGCGAACGAGCAAATCTTGGAAGCCGCGCATTGCCCAGCCGGTAGGGAGCGCGAGGGCGAGATTTTGCATCCAAGTCGGGGTGATTTCGATAGGCCACCACGCGCCACCCAAAGATGCAAGAGCCATCACCACAATTGTTCCGGCGGCATTTGCCTGCGCAACTGTTTTTGAGAGTGCCGCGACCATAATACCCAAAGCAGTGCTGGCAAATCCGTAAGAAAGGAGCATGGCGATTATGCCCGCAGGAGAGTCTCCCCATTGCAAACCGAAAGCTAAAATGCCGAAAAGTACCATAATGCTCATCTGTATCAGCGCGCCGATGTAGATACCGAGCAATTTTCCGCCCATGATGGCAGATTTGCTGAGGGGCATGACCAGCAATCGGCGGAGGGTGCCTTCTTCTCGCTCCACAAGCAAAGTCGCACCACCGCCAAAGGCGAAGAAAAGCGCGTACATGACCAACATCCCCGGCGATGATTGTCGCGCGTCTACGGGAATCTCATCATCGTTTTTTAGGCGAGTGGCTTGGGTAAATTGGACTTCTATTAAATCATCCCCCTGCCACGCGTTTTGGGCTAAATCGAAGGCTTCTTTTTGATAATCTTCATCATCCGCTTTGATTAGCTCTATCTCCTCCGCCACGCGTTGAGATAAATCGGCGACCGCGAGACTCCCGCCGATTTCTGCACTGGCAGATTTGACAGCTTCTTGGATGATTTGGGCGCGGGTGATTGAGTCGGCGTTCTGGTATAGCGTTAATTTAACGGTTTCAAGTTGAAAGGCGCGCGTCTCAAATCCGCTGGGAATCAGCAGAAAAGCTAAGGCATCGCCATTCTCCACATCCGCAAACGCGCTCGCTTCATCCATCATCTCTATTTTTAAAATGGGATCTTTTTCTAAACGCGCAATTAAGGCAGAACTCAGCTCGGATTTATCTTCATCCGCGATTAAAAGCCGCCATTGGTCGGGAGTGGGGTCATCTGCCATCCCTTTCATGGCAATTGCCATGACAAAAGTGAAGATAAGCGGCATCGCAATTGTGAGCAGGAGCGTACTGCGGGACGAGTAGGTGGTACGGAGGTAAAGCGTGGCGATGGAAAGAATTTTACGCATGGTTTGTTACCGTTATTTAATAAAACGTCTCTTGAAAAGCAAGATGGCGAGAAGGAAATAGAAAATAGCCATCCCCGCCAACGCCATAAGGTTGGGGAAAATATCGTTTAGCGTGCCATGTGAGAGGGCGAGGGTGGTAAAACCATCCAAAGCCCAACGATTGACGGTCAGTTTACTGATAAAAGTGAGCCAGTCGGGGAATGCCATAGTAGGAAGGAAGTTTCCGCCAAGAATGGCTAAAACCAAATTAACCGTTGTTCCGAGAATACCGGCTTGATTTGCGTTGCGGGCAAAACTTGCCAAAAACGCGCCTAAACTGGTGGCAGAAAGTACAGTGAAGAAGCTCATTAATATCAGTGGCAGGAGTGTGTCGCTCCAGTGGACTTTGAACGCCAGCGCAGAGACCACCACCAAAACCGTGAATTGCAAAATGCCAGTGAGCAAAGTGCCGCCGATTTTTCCGAGCAAAATTTCCACAACGGAGGTGGGCGTGGTCATTAGACGGGGCAAAGTTCCCGCCCGCTCTTCTTCGAGAATGGAGCGCGTCCCCTCGAAAGCGGCGAACATCAGAAAAAATATTGACATGCTCGGCACAAAATAGCCTAAAAGGTCAATTTCTTCGCCCGCGCCCAAAAGTTTCGCTTCAATCGTGATGCGCTCCTGCTCCCCCTCCGTCTCGCCGAAAGCCGCATTTTCGGCAGAGAGAATTTCTTCGAGATTTGCGAGATTGGCATAGACTTCGGGGGCGGTGTTTTCGTCTATTTTTTCGGATATTTGTTCAACAGCGACCGCATTGCCGATGCTAAGAGTATTAAAAACATTCACGATACGTTGGATGACCCCGCGGACGATTCCCGGCGAGACACTGGCGGAGGGATCGGTGTAGACTTCCAATAAAATAGGATTTTCCGCTTCGTCCGTGTTTTCGGCTTGGGTGCTGAAATCAGCAGGGATGTAGAGTACGCCGCGAACTTCCCCCAATTCCACTTGTTTTATGGCTTCGTTCTTGTCGCCATATTCTTCTACTGAAAAAAGGGATTTTGTCCCATCGTCACTTTTTACATCTATGGAGGAGAGAATTTCGACAAAATGTTCTCCAAAATCGCCCTCATCGACATTCACGATGATGAGCGGAATTTCGCTAATCGGAGAAGTATCCCCGTTCATATTTCCGAACGCCGCGCCCATAATCATCGAAATCAATAAAGGAGCCGCGATCATTAATAGAATCGCGTTTCGGTCACGGAAGGAGATTAAAGTATCTTTGAGAGCTATATGCCAAGATTTCATTTGAAGATTTCCTGATTTCCCCCTTTGGGGGAAGGAATTAGTTAAAGGGGGGCAGATTAAATAAATTGCTTAATCACGTAAGGCACGACCGGTGAGATGTAAAAATACAGCTTCGAGATTCGGTTCTTCTATCTTTAGCGACTGAATTTTTATTTTTCTATGATTTAAATGCTCAATCACATCAGAGAGAACTTCATTTGCATCGCGCGCTTGGAGCAATAAATTGCCATTCTCGCCAAAAGCGTTTTCTATTTGCGGTAATTTCTGGAGTTCTTCTGCGTATTTTTCAACCTCTGCCGTTTCGCCGATATTGAGTCGAATCGTATCAAATTCCCCGACTAATTTGGTCAATTCTTCTTGTGTACCTTGAGCAATTAATTTACCGTGATCAATAATGCCGATTCTATCGCTTAATTCTTCAGCTTCTTCCATATAATGCGTGGTATAGAGTACCGCCATCCCCGCGTCATTGAGCGATTTGACCGTATCTAAAATTCTGCGTCTGCTTTGCGGATCAATGCCAACGGTCGGCTCATCCATAAAGATAATTTTCGGCTCGTGGAGCAATCCCACCGCGATATTGAGACGGCGTTTCATTCCACCCGAAAAAGTTTCGACCTTATCTTTAGCCCTATCTACCAAACCGGCGATTTCGAGAGTCGCATCCACGCGTTGGGAGAGTTGCTTGC
>CAZERH010000130.1:0-5767 GCA_964515535.1 uncultured Anaerolineaceae bacterium | reverse complement strand
TTGAAAATTAATACCCAGCGTTGAGTTTTTCCACAGGAGGAAGGTCAATGCTGGCACCGAAGCCCATAGAAAAGCACGCAAGATGACACGCGGACGAATCGTCCATCCCTTCCAACGAAAATCCAAAACCGAGAGAAATATCACAGGGACTAACGCCGCGCCTACCGCTCGCGTCATAGTTGCGGCAGAGGCGAAAAGAACCGCAGGGAGCAAGCCGCGTTTACGGCGCATCAAAGCCAAAGAACTGAAAGCGAGACCGATAAATAATCCTTCAGTGTAGACTTGGGCAAGGAAAAATCCACTGGGGAAAATGAGCAGGAAGAAGAGGGCGCGCATGGCTCCATTATGCCCGAGTTTTTCTACACTTAAATCATAGAGAGCAAAAAGACCCAATAATGTACCAAGTAGCGAAACAAGAACGCCAGAGAGGACAATGGTAGCAAGGGGAGCGAGACCAAAGGCGCGCAGGGGGAAAGCAAAGAGGCGCACAATTGTGGGATAGAAGGGGAAAAAAGCATAGTTAAGGGAGTAATCTTCGCCATCAAGTTCTGCCCAGCGTGTATCGGGGTCTTCGTAGCCGCCGGTTGCAATTGAGAGATAGTATTCCGAATCCCAAGAGACCATTTCATTGAGAAATGGCTCGTTGAGATATAGTTGGTCTCTCTGGCTAACGCGTCCAGTTTCGCTTAAAGTCCACGAAAGAGCACCGTCCGGGCGTTTGGGTTGGTAACGGGTAGTGACGAGTTGTTGAAATCCGACAAGGATAATTGCCCAAGTGAGCCAGAGGGCGATGATTTGGATGATGGGAGATTTTTTCATTTTTTCTAACTCCTGACCTACAGATTGTGCAGATTTTTTACACACAGATACTCGGTTTTTTCTTGTCGAATGCGGTGGCTTCTCGAAAAAGAGAAAAATTGAGAAAACTTGCCTTCTTGAGACGCAAAAACCGAGTGTCTTTTTTTATTTTAGAGAAACCCCGTTCCCTTTAATCACTTCGCGATACCAAAGTGCACTGTCTTTTAGAGTTCGTTCCTGAGTTTTAAAGTCAACCCAAGTGATACCAAAGCGTTCTTTATACCCCTCGCCCCATTCAAAATTATCCAGCAATGACCAGACGAAATATCCCGCCAAAGGGACACCTTGCTGAATGGCGCGATAGGTAGCAATATAATGTTCGCGTAAAAATTCAAGACGGCGCGTATCTTTAACACACCCTTCTTCATTGGGTGCATCGGCATAGCTGGCACCATTCTCGGTAACATAAATTTTTGGGGGACGATATTCATAATGCAGACGATTAAGTAACTCTGTCAACGAATCAGGATGCACTTCCCAGTCCATATCGGTATAGGGAGAATCTTCCACTTTCACCTGCTCCGGCATTACCCCCTCGCCCGCCTTCACCACTGTGCGGGTATAGTAATTTACACCCAAGAAATCTGTTGGAACAGCTATCGTCTCCATATCGCCAGCCTGAATAAAATTAATACTATCGGGATATGCCTTTTCAAAACCAGCCACCATATCAGCGGGGTAATTTCGCCCATAAAGCGGGTCTAAAAACCAACGGTTCATAAATCCGTCCATTTGGCGCACAGCATCCCAATCGGCGGGACTGGCGGGATTGGCTGGGTCGGCGACAGTCAGGTTTAAGGTGATGCCAACTTGAGCATCTGCACTATTTTTTCGGATGACAGGAACGGATACACCGTGCGAAAGAAGCAGATGGTGCGCCACCCGAAAAGCGGACTTGTAGTCGCGCTTGCCCGGCGCGTGGACACCCCAAGCGTTCCCGATATACGCCGCGACCCAAGGCTCGTTGTGCGTAATCCAATCCTTAACGCGATCCCCAAGCCTTTTACTGACTACGTCTGCGTATTCTTTAAACGCGTCTACAGTATCTCTATTTTCCCACCCGCCTTCATCTTGAAGAGCTTGGGGCAAATCCCAGTGATAAAGAGTCGCGAAGGGACGAATCCCTGCTTCTAAGAGCGCGTCTACCAGATTATCGTAAAAATCTAAGCCCGCTTCGTTAACCTCGCCACATCCTTCGGGCAAAATACGCGCCCAAGCAATAGAAAAACGATAGGCTTTCAATCCCAAAAATTTCATTAAATCTACATCTTCTTGGTAACGATGATAATGATCGCAGGCAATATCTCCATTGGAGCCATCTTTGATTTTATCGGGCGTATGGCTAAAGCGATCCCAAATCGATTCGCCTTTGCCATCTTCATTCCACGCGCCCTCGATTTGATAGGAGGAAGTCGCGCTTCCCCAGAGAAAATCTTTGGGGAATTCTAAGTTTGTCATTTTCAATCCTTTTTTAGATAATTGATTGTGTTCCTACTTCATGAATTTGCCAAAGGCAGAAAACGCTTTTTTGCATATAAGAATAGTTATTGAGCCATTGTCCGCAAAAGATTTCCCCATCTCTCGTCTTTTTCCACTATTGCCTTATAAAGAAGCTCAGACCAAGTGAAAAGAACAACACCATCTATGCCCGCTGATTTTACCCCTTTGATAGCTGTTTCAAATTCTTCATAATTAAGAGATAAGGCGCGTTCTCCTTCTGCATATATATCTTCTAAATAAAGCGGAGCTGTTTGAAGTGTACAAAAAGTTTTGGATTTAGTGCGTGTCTTGACTTCGATGCCTGTTCTAGGAATCCAACTTGTAGGTTGACGTAGGATTTGATGATAAGTCATTACTTCAAAGACATCTACCTCCTCCGATAATAATTCCACATCTTGACCGAACACCTTTTCGCGCGCATTTTCAAAATCTTCTTTGCCAAAGGGAAGGGTGTTTAGCATAATTTGGATATCCGGCTGAATCTTTTGGCAAGATTCTTTTACTTGCCTGAGAATATCACGGATGATTTGAGATTTCCATTTTACCCATCGATCTCGGACATTATCCTCTATCCACAACGCGATTTCTTTAGCAGAGCCAACGGGAAGTTGTATTTTGTTTTCTACAGCAAAGCGATTGAGGGTATGAGCGTCAAAACTATATTCAGGAAAATCTTGGCGCGTTTTGTCGGGTGTCCACAATTCCCAAAAGCCGGGCCAACGCGTAAAGGACATAAAAACACCATCCGGCTCTAAAATACGAACCGCGTTTTCTATGGCTGTAATTTGCTCTTGCAGAAAATCTTCTGCGGTGGGCGTAACCCCGATATACCAATCAAACTTTTCCATCGGGAAACCATCTGAGCCGATGGGTCTCAGAGCAGGATTTTTTTCAATAGCCGGAGGGGCAAAAAAAGTACATACCGTCGTCCAGTACTCGATTCCCTCCTCAACCAGTGCATCGCGGAATTTTCTATCATCATAAAGAGCGTAACGCGTAAGTTCCTCTTCTTTGACTTCACTTTGGACTGCGCTATCTGGCATGGGCAATAATCGGCTTTGCGCCAACACAAAACTTATCCCCGAATCGCGTAAAAGGCGAACAGCTTCTTGATAAGATAAATGATATTTCAAAAACCAATCGGTGCTATATATTTTTACGCCAATTTCAAAAGGCTTCACTTAGACTCCGACTCCCATATTTCCTTTGCTGTAAAATCAACCCAAAAAAGATCGCTTGTGTTGGGGATTTCTTCAAGCAGAGCTTTCCCAATCTCAGCAGGGGGATTATCAAATTCTCCCCACCAAGTGCGATCTGCACTATATCCATATTGAAAACCGACCATCGCAGGGGAAAAATATGCGCCCCAGTCGCTAAACTCATTTTTCATTTCGTTCAAGGATTCAAAATCTTGGCTATCATCTAAAAACATCAGCCCCTCACGGTAGCTCGGCGGCATCTTCTCTACTAGCCAATGTTTAAGGAAAAGATTATATTCGGGATTATAAGAATGTACTTTTTTTATCCAAAGGCTGGCTTCTTCATCACTAATTTCTTTGCCTTCATAATAAGATTTTCGCTGGTACCACTCTACGTCTACGCCAAAGCCTACAACGCAAGGATGTGAAGCATAACGATTCAGAACTAAATCAATTAATGTTTCCACATTTGCATCGGCTGGCTCCACTTGTAACCAGACCTTAACGCCTTGTTCGTCAAATTGTGTTAAATAGGCTTCGTTATTATCCAATGACGAGAAAAGGATATTTTCATAATCTTTGCCTGATTTTCCGTCAGGTAGGGGGAAGGTAAGTTGAGAATACTTACCGTTTATTGTTCCTACAATCCAGACTACAGCGGGCGATGCCTCATCGAAATTACTTGCCATAGAATCTGTTGAAAACAACCACCATTGAGGAGGTGGAAAAGGAGAGATTCCGTAACCGGAGGCGCGTAATCCTGCTCGCAAAGATGCTTCTTCTTGAAATAAGCATGCGGAAAGAAGAAGTGGTAGAGAAAGAGCCAGAAGGAGGGTTTTAGTCAAGAAAATTTTCATTTTTAATAGGATGGGTAGTTTAATAATTGTCCATTTGGAGCCCATATCCCTTCTACTTTCGGGACACCACTGGAAATACCTGATACAGGGACTATATTTGCGCGAGCAACGAAAGCTTGTGCGCGAAAACCAAATATGACACTGTCTCCTACACGTACAGGGTATTTACTATTTGGCTCTAAAATACCATAATAATCAATTGCTGAGGGGGGAGGTAAAGTTGCTGTTATTGAATTCTTGAAAGCCGTTTTAGCATCTGCGCCCACTAATGTTTTCACATCATAGTCGGGGAATACCGGATCAATATAGAACCCACCTCCAAAACAATACGGGTGCCCTTGATGAATATGTGAGATTTCTGAAAGATAGAGCATTGCCGGTTTTTCGGGCAGGTCACGAACGGCATGCAAAGGAGTTGATCCGGTGAGACCATGACCGGGTTCTACTTGAGTTGCCCCAGCAGAGGCGAGCATTGCCATTACTTCGCTGGATGTGGTGCCGGGGGCGTTAATTTCTATATGTTTTCTCCCTGCTTTTCTTAAAGCTTTAGCGGCATTTTCGAGCGTTTTTAAATTAGGAGTCGCCCCAACCTTGTTGGTAGCAGGGTCAAATAATAAGGCGGGGAAAGTTGTAATCCCTGCAAATTTTGCGTTTGGTAAAGCATCAATCGCATCTGCTACGGAAAGAATATTTGAAGCCTGAAAGCCACCTTCATGCCCCATATAAAAAGTATCTCTATCGGCATAAATACGCGCTAAAAACTGTTGTGTGTGACCTAGTTCCTTGCTAGCGACGGCGGCTTCCTGCGCCTTTTCGTGGCTAAAAACAGTCCAGTAATTGGGTTTCATCCGGGCAACTTCTAAAGCCTCGGCACGCGCAACTTGAACAAGATGACCGATGTGACCAACTTGATAGCCAGCATTATGAATTGGACGCGCGCAAGCCATGTCTACCGCAACATAATGTTCAATTCCTCCCGCTTCTAGTGCCTGAAATGCTTTTGTGTTACGACCAAATTGCTTACTCATCGCAAAAATCTTCAATCCCAATCTTTTTGCTTCATCAGCCATAATACGTGCATTGGTTTGCATCATATCTAAATCTAAAATATAGCTATTTGGAGGTATTTTGCCAGCCTGATGTAAATTTATGGATGCCTCAATGAAGTGTGGGTTATAGCGAATAAGTTTTTTTAGAAACATGGGCTATTGCCTCCTGTACCAATAATGTTAGGGAATAATATACAAACTAATAGATTGTGGCGGTAAAACCAACTCCACTTCGTTGCCTAAAGGTTCTTCCCCAACTCTTTCTGCTAGATGGTCAATATCAAAGAGCCAAACCTCAGCCATT
>CAZERH010000129.1:4550-5795 GCA_964515535.1 uncultured Anaerolineaceae bacterium | reverse complement strand
CTTTTAAATTGAACGGCTTGAATTCTAGCATAAAGTATCCATTTTGGGAGGGGTAGTTTTTTGGGGAGTGGCTAAACCGATAGCTTAATCAAAACTTCTGCATCGCACCTAAAATCAACGCACTTTTTTTTAGATGTATGACACTTCGCCTCGTGCGCGTTTTGGGCTTGCTCCCGTTAAGAAAACGAAATTCCGCCCTTAGCATTTTGTCGAAGAGCCTCCTAAATTGCTCCTCTATAAACTTAAAAAAATCACGGCTAGAAAATCATTCTAGCCGTGAAGCCAATAGTCGGGATGGTGGGATTTGAACCCACGACCTCGCCGACCCGAACGGCGCGCGCTGGCCGGGCTGCGCCACATCCCGAATAACGGCGTGATTATAACGGGCGCATTTCTTTTTGGCAAGTTGAATGTTAAAGAAAACAGGACTTAAGAATAACCCGTATTTTTTAAGATTTAAGGTATAATGAGCCAACCTTAAATTAAAGGGCTTAATCCCAATCGGGGAATACAGTCACTTCTTGGAAAACTATAAAAAAATGGCACGCGCAAAAGACATTGACGCAACAATTCTGATTATAGAAGGAAAACACCCTGATTTTCCTTCTTTTAGTATCTCCTTGCAAAAAAAAGGATTTGTTGTGTACGTTGCCAAAAGCGGAAACGAAGCCTCAACCCAACTAGAAAAAATAGCCCCCGATATTTTGGTCGTTAACGCCGCATCTATGCGCAGTAGCGGCATCCGTATTTGCAAAAAACTTCAAAATCAAGACGAAAAACTGCCTATTATTCTCATTATTGACCCAAACAAACAAGTTAGCGATGATTCTGCCACCCTTGTTCTCCGTCACCCCTTCACTATCTTAAAACTGACCAATCGTATCAAACCCCTGCTTCCCAGCGATGGCAATAATATCTTGCAAGTTGGCGCAATTCGGCTAGATGTAGAGCGTAAACGAGTGCGTTGTCTGGGACAAAACACGCGCCTTACACCTCGATTGGTCGCCCTTTTACAAGCCCTCATGGAGCACCCCGGTGAAGTGGTTGAACGCGAAGAACTTTTTAAAAAAGTCTGGGAAACCGATTATACGGGAGACACTCGCACGCTCGATGTGCATATCTCGTGGCTTCGCAAAGCCATTGAGCCAAATCCTACTAAACCTAAATTCTTACGCACAATACGCGGCGTTGGCTATCGGCTGGATGTCTAGCAGAGACGACTAAAAAGTCGTCTCTTTTTTTCAA
>CAZERH010000129.1:0-4450 GCA_964515535.1 uncultured Anaerolineaceae bacterium | reverse complement strand
GGCTATCGGCTGGATGTCTAGCAGAGACGACTAAAAAGTCGTCTCTTTTTTTCAAAACATTTAAAAAATTATTTTATGAACAAGATTTTTTTTGGTGATAATTTACCTATCTTAAGATCATTTCCTGATGAGTCGATTGATTTAATTTATATTGACCCGCCTTTCAATACAGGCAAAGTGCAGAAGATGACGCGGGTGAAAACGGTTGAGTCGGAAAAAGGTGATCGCGTTGGATTTCAGGGGAAAAAATACGAGACTGTGGAACTTGGGACAAAAGCTTATCGGGATACTTTTTCGGATGATGGCGTTGAGGAGAATGAATTAACAAGTGCTTATCAGAAATTAGCTCCTGAAGCAAGCCTTTATTTTTTGGAATCTTTTCTTCGACCAAGATTAGAGGAAGCGTATCGATTGCTAAAGCCTCATGGAAGTTTGTATTTCCATATTGATTATAGAGAATCGCATTACTGTAAAATTTTATTAGATAGCATTTTTGGGAGAAAAAGTTATCTGAATGAAATTATTTGGGCGTATGATTTTGGTGGTAGATCAAAATCAAAATGGCCAGCCAAACACGACACAATCTTTTTCTATGTGAAAAATCCTAAAAAATACATTTTCAATGCAGGAGATATTGATAGGGAACGCTATATGGCTCCTGGCCTTGTTGGACCGGAAAAAGCAAAAAGAGGAAAATCTCCGACAGATATGTGGTTTTCTGATTATGTGGGGAAAAGACCGACCGATATGTGGTGGCAAACTATAGTACCAACAAATGGGAAGGAACGTGTTGGGTATCCAACGCAAAAACCAACAAAATTACTTGAACGTATTTTGAAAGCATCGTCTCATCCAGGGAACACAGTCCTTGATTTTTTTGCAGGGAGTGGCTCAATAGCTGAAAGTTGTTTGAAACTAAAAAGAAATTTTATACTCATTGATAGCAATCAACAAGCCCTTGAGGTGATGGCTAAAAGATTTTCTGGTGTAGAAAACATTGAATGGGAAGATTTTGACCCTGCCCCTTTTCAAGCAGAGAAAAACGATTATGTTTTAGAAAAAATAAAAAACAATGTTGATACGCCGCCAATAAGTGAAGATTTTCAGAGACTTGCGGCGGCAACTAGTTATCTACAGGAAAATTTTGATACAAGGAACGAAATATGGAAGCATAGCCCTTTTGAATGGCTCCGTCAGATTTCTGCTCGCCAAAAAGGAGCATTTGGCAGGATACTTATTTCTTCGTGGTGTGAAGCAGAAGGGTTGGCTGTTGAGAAAGTAAAAGGAACAGGTGAGGCACTTGATATAAAGGGGAATGTTCTGGCATTGAAGTTCTCAACCTTATGGGCAAGTGGAATTTATAAGTTTCAGCAAATCAGAGAAAATGGGTATGATTATGTGCTTTGTTTTGGTATTTCTCCATTTGAAGCACATGCTTGGGTTTTTTCTAGAGAATATGTATTAGCTCATGCGAGTAAGCAACATAAGACAAGTAGAGGATCTGAGTATTGGATTTCGATAAATCCTTTAGATCCCCCACAGTGGACAAAACAGTGCGGCGGTTCCTTAGACGATGCATTTGAAGTATTAAGAAAAATTAAACTGAAAAATGAGAAATAAAAATGAATACACAAACAAGAAAAAATTCACCTGACTTTGAACTTCTGGCATCCGCCGCTAATTTTTTAAAGAGTGAGTTTCCTACCAGTAATCCTGCTTGGAAAGGCAGTCCTTTCGAATGGATATTGCATCTTCCCTCAGCGTCTAAGGGAAAACTTGGGCAACGATTGGTATTTCAGTGGAGTGCATTAAAAGGTTTACCTGTAGACAAAAGCCCTGATTCTGATGCAGATATGTTAATCAATGGGCATAGGGTTGAAGTTAAGTTTTCCACTTTGTGGAAAACAGGTATTTATAAATTCCAACAAATTAGAGATCAAGATTATGAGTTTGGTGTTTTTCTAGGTATATCTCCATTTGAAGCTCACTGTTGGGTGGTAAGTAAAGAACTTCTTCAAAATTTTGTAATTGGGCACATGGGGCAACATACGGGGGCAACCGGGAAAGAAACGGCTTGGTTAACCGTTAACCCCAATAAACCTCCTACTTGGTTATCTGCCAGCGGAGGAACATTGGAGCAAGCTTTTGAAGTTTTAAGAAACCTGAGTTCCAAACATTAATTTCCCCTTTTTTACGACTATCTGACCACAAGACCAGAAGACTATCCGACCGCTAACTATAAAAAATGTTGACAGTCGTCCCATAGCCACGACGATATAACTGCGCGCCCTCATGAACGGGACGTAGCCAGCGGAAGAGCCATTTGGCATCTGCGCAAGTCATATTAATACAGCCGTGACTCATGGGAACGCCGTAATTATCATGCCAGTATGTACCATGAAAAGCGTGACCATATTCGGTGAAGAACGAAGTCCAGGGGACTCCGGGAAGGACATAAGCATCGAGGTCCGAGACCAAATCGCCTTCGCCCATGTGTTTGGAGGGCATTTTCTCTCGGATATTAAAGGTGCCTGCCGGGGTTTTTGTGCCAATGCCATTGGTGATATGCGGACTATACAGTATGCCGGATGAAATCGTTGCCTCAAAAACAGATTTATCATACTCGTAGGCAACTACCCGTTGCATAGTCAGGTCAATATCAACGCGTTTATCTGTAAAATCCAACTCGGGGGAGATAGGTGTGATTTCGGAAGACGGAATCATGCGTAAGTGGGCTGGTTTAACATGGTAGGGAGTGCCGTGCAGAAGCTCATCGTAAATGCGATACCAAAGCTCGCCATCGGGACCTTCTTCCATCCCGTCTACCCAATGAACGGATTCGTAATAGAGTCTGTAGATGGGCTCCCAGCCTTTTCCTTTGACAAATCGCATGGCACGAGTATATGGCACAGTGACCTCTGCCAGATAACGCTCACCTTCTTTAAAGATTGTTTGGGTGGGGTTATAGAGAACTTGTACGCGTTGCAAATGCGCCCGATGCACATATCCCCCCCAGACGCGATACCAAACAGGATTATAGGCGGGGTCTTTCACCGTCACGGTTTCGTAAACAGTGAGCAAATCATCGCGATACCATTGTCCGACAATGCGAGTTGTATCATCAGGTTTTTTGTGGACGCTTACCGATTCTGTAGCAACGCGCACCAACATCCGGTCATCGAAAATACCGAATTTCCCTTTGGCGGGCGAAAACGCCATTGTGCCAAGTCCTAGCGTGCTGAGTTTGAGAAAGTCTCGTCTTGAAATTCTAGTCATTAGGGTTAAATTTTACCTTATTTTGATGAGTTGGACATGTGAAAATATGGGTTAGATTTCAGATGAGGCGTAAAGAAATGTTCTTACAAAAAAACAGCCTCCATCCAAAGATGAAGGCTGTCCAACTCTTTCAAAGTGAAGTTAATTTAAGGGTTCCATCCCTTTCATGATTTCTTCAATAGCCATTGTGTGACTACAGTATTCGCGTGTCTGAAAGAAATCACAAGTGCATTTTAATTCACCGTCTTCAAACGTGACTTTGTGGGAGTTGTTTGTCCCGTCAACAGAGATGACAAACGATTCGATATGAAAACGTTCTCGCTCGCTTTCTGCGTAGCGTTTAGCTTTTTGAATTTTTCCGATCATTCCAGAGTCCATTTTATGCTCCTTTGAGTGGATGAATAAAAAAACGCACGCGGAAATCGCGTGCGTCTATTAGCTAAAAAGGGGAGTATGTATTCTCTACTCGCATAATAAAAGTATATAGCGAAACGAGCTTTACGTCAACAGGGGATAGCTAACTGTAATGAATTTCTAACAGAAAGTGAGAGGTAGGTACGTTATAAATTAAGTCCCCCAATCGCGCAAATACAAAAAGTCGTATCCAATTGTACGATTGCTTACCTTCGCAATTGGCGGCATCATCCGCTTAAATTGGTTTTGGCGTACACGCCTCATTACGCTGTGTACAAAACTTTCCTCGAAACCAGCCTCCACCAATTCCTCTACTCGGTAACGCTGGTCAATGAGCAGGTAAAAAAGTTTGTCTACTTCTGCGTAGGTGAATCCCAACTCATCTTCATCGGTTTGGTTTGCCCACAAATCGGCAGAAGGAGCTTTGTCTATAATCTCGTTTGGGACACCCATCGCCCGCGAAAGTTGACGTACTTGCGTCTTATACAAATCGCCAATTGGATTCATCGCCGCGGCAGAATCGCCAAAAATGGTCGAATATCCCAGCAAAATCTCAGTTTTATTGCTTGTCCCAATCACCAGCCCGCCAAACGCCTCCGATTGGTCGTACAAAGCAATCATTCTGCACCGCGCCATGATATTTCCCTTGCGTGTTTTCGAGATTTCAGGGTCGAGAGCAATCAGCGGGTCTGCCATTGCCGTTATGGGGATGGTCAACGATTGCACGCCAAATTTTTCGATGCAAAGTTGAGCGTGGTCA
>CAZERH010000128.1:0-5815 GCA_964515535.1 uncultured Anaerolineaceae bacterium | reverse complement strand
TTTAGAATCA
The DNA here is from genome assembly GCA_964515535.1 of uncultured Anaerolineaceae bacterium. GTDB lineage: Bacteria > Chloroflexota > Anaerolineae > Anaerolineales > Villigracilaceae > Desulfolinea. The sequence continues at coordinate 5,805 of CAZERH010000128.1, read as the reverse complement.
ATTTTACTCTTTTAGTCATTCTCGCACCTCCGTTTTTTGGAATTTTTGAATTATACCTTTAGAATCAAAAGCGGAGACCATTTGTCTCCGCTTTTGATTAGGTGTTGCTAATTTTCTACCCCAACTGACCTGTAGCAGGTTTTGCAACGATAAAATTGCCTCGTTTATACTTTTTTGAGCGATATAGAGCCGCATCTGCCGCGCGCAATAATTGAGAGGTTGTTTGCCCGTGAATGGGGTAGAGTGCGATCCCTCCAGACATGCCGATATTGAGTTTTTTTCCGTCAGGTAAGGTAAAAACAAATTGTTTTAATTTTTCTAACATTTTATCTGTTACCAGTTTTGCGGCGGGTATATCACTTTGGCTAAGAACTAGGGTTAATTCGTCCCCCCCGTAGCGAGCAAGAAAATCACTTGTGCGCAATTCTTGTGCTAAATAGTTGAATAATCTTTGTAAAACTTCATCTCCAACGGGATGACCATATTTATCGTTGACTTCTTTGAAACCATCCAAATCCATCATGACAGTTGCAAAGGGTTCTCCCGTGCGGTGCGCCGAGCTTAGGGTGTTTTCAAGATGCTCATCTAATGCTCTGCGATTGGGTAGCCCTGTGAGCGTGTCACTATTTGCCTCTTTACTTATTTGAGCATGGGTGCGAGCATTTGAAATGGCAACTGCGGCTTGTTCTGCAAGCAAATCTAAAAATCTCAAATCAGATGCAGAAAAATCGCCAGAAATAGTGCGTGAGACGCTCATCACGCCAACCACTGTGGCTCCAAATTTGAGGGGTATTCCAATGATAGAGCCTTCCCATTCCGGCGGGGTGTTATCATAAATAGGATGTGCTCTCATATCAGGCACTATTATCTTCTTTGCGCGTTTGGCGACACCATAGGTCAACCCATTTGCACGGGGTTCGGCAAAACTCTTGTTTTTAAGTCCGTTTTCGTCTAAGGCGGCACCAAATTCAAGCAAATTTTCTTCTTGGGCATATAAAAAAATGTGTGCGGTATGCGAGTTTTCGAGTAAATCTATGGCATCGCTAACAACGGCTCTTAAAACAGTTGTTAAATCAAGACTAGAGGAAAGATGTAAAGAAAGCCGCCTAAGCGCATCTAACTCAGCCGTCTGCTGACGTAGCATGGTTAATAGATGGTGACTTGTAAGTATATTTGAAGCAATTTTATCTCTCACCAAAGCCATGTCTTTTATAGTTAACGTTGCGTCCATATTTAGTGTTGTCATAATAGAATCGAAAAGATTGAAAATGAATTCTTGGTCTGAGGCAGATACCCCTTCTTCTCTCAGGGTTTCTCTAATCAGGCGTTTGATTTCTTTATGCATTAATATCATCTCTCAATATCCTGTCTTATAAAATACCCTACCTACACCGCTAGTTCAATCATACCTGCTTCTTAGTGGATATTTTCTGTCTTATTCATTCCTCTTTTTGGGATATAAATTTCTGTTAGAATGTGTGTGTAAAAAGTATAAATTATATTATCGGAGAAAGCATGACAAAAACAGGACAAAATTTAGCCACACCTACGCCTCTTAGTCCCCAAAAGCGCGCCATCTTAGTGGGCGCATCTAGCGGAATTGGAGCCGCGCTTGCTCACCGCCTCGCAGATGAAGGATACCAAATTGCCCTTTTGGCAAGACGTGCTGAAAAATTATCGGCTCTTGCCGATGAAATCAACTCAAAACACGGAGAAACGCGAGCCATCTACTATATTCACGATGTCACAGATTACGAATCCGTTCCCGAACTTCTCCAAAAAATCATCACCGATTTGGGCGGGCTAGACACCTTCATTTATAATGCAGGCGTTGTCCTTATGGTAGGGTTAAAAAAATATAATTTTGAGAAAGACCGCCAAATGATGGAGGTCAATCTCATCGGCGCGTTAGCGTGGCTCAATCCGATCGTCGAAAAATTTCAAGAACTAAAAAGAGGGCAAATTGTGGGCATCTCCTCTGTGGCAGGTGAACGCGGACGTGTCGGTAGCCCAGCCTATAATAGCTCCAAAGCCGCGCTTACAACCTACCTCGAAGCCCTCCGTAACAGATTAGACAAAAACGGCGTAAATATCCTTACTGTAAAACCCGGCTTCGTGCAAACAGACATGATTAAAGACGCGAAAAAACTCTTTTGGGTTATTTCTCCGGAGCAAGCCGCCAAAGATATTTATAAAGCCATGCAAAAACGTAAACAGGAAATTTACACCCCCGCTCGTTGGCGTTGGGTGATGTTAATTGTGCGCAATATCCCCTCTTTTATCTTCAGAAAACTTGTTTTTTAATTCACCAATAAGACACTTATGAAAAAACTAAAACTCACTAGCCTCGGCAACTTTGGGAATTCATTAAATGCGACTGTTTACCACGCCCAGCCCCGCTTTACGGAAGAAATTGCAGAGATATTTGAATATGCCCGCGAAAAAGGATTGAAGATAGCCCCGCGTGGCGCGGGACGAAGCTATAATGATGCCGCGCTAAAAGGCGGAGGCATCGTCCTTGATTTGAGCTTGCTGAGGTGTATCCAAGCATGGGATTCTGAAACAGGCATCCTCCGCGCCCAACCCGGGCTAACGCTAGAATCCCTTTGGCAGTTTATCCTCGCAGAGGGTTGGTGGCCCCCTGTAGTCTCAGGCACAATGAAAACCACACTCGGTGGGTGCTTGGGGATGAATATCCACGGCAAAAATAATTTCAAAATGGGCACAATTGGCGAAAATATCATTGAGTTTGATGCGATTTTGCCCAATGGCAAAGAAGTGACTTGCTCACCGCAAAAAAACAAGAATCTTTTTTACGGTATGATTAGCGGGATGGGGATGCTCGGCATTTTCACATCCGTCACAATGCAAATGAAGCGCATTTATTCTGGTTTGTTGGCTGTAAAAGAGTGGAATGTGCCTAATCTTGAATCTCAGCTAGGAGCCCTCCTTAGAGCCGCACCTGAAAATGATTATATTGTCGGCTGGCTAGATGGGACTGCACGCGGTGCCTCGTTGGGACGTGGACAGATGCATGCGGGAAATTATCTCGCGGAAGATGAGGACGCAGATCAAGATGAAACCACGCGTGTCGCCTTCCAAACACTTCCCGATAAATTTTTTGGCGTGATTCCTAAGTCTAAATTACATTATTTGATGGGGCTGGGTCTCAATAATCTCGGTGTGTGGGGTGTAAATACCGCAAAATACATGCTGGGACGTGAAAAAAACTACAGACAACCTCATGCCGCTTTTCACTTTTTGCTCGATTATGTGCCGGATTGGGAAAAATCTTACGGTAAATATGGGCTAATCCAATATCAATCTTTTCTGCCTAAAGAGACTGCTTTGGACACGTGGACAGAGATGATTAAGCTCTCGCAGAGGCGCGGTTTGTCTACTTATTTGGGTGTAACCAAAAGACACCGCCCCGATAAATTTCTCATCTCTCACGCGTTGGATGGTTTTTCTCTGGCTTTCGATTTTAAAATTACGAATAAAAACCGAGAAAAATTAGCTGAAATGGTGCAAGATTTTGACAAAATAGTGCTTGAGGCGGGTGGGCGTTTTTATTTTGCAAAAAACAGTGAAACTTCGGCAGAGACAGCCCGCGCTTTTCTTGGTGCTGAGACTATAGAGAAATTTCGAAAACTTAAAAAACGCTCGGATCCGGAAAATATCTTATACTCTGATTTATATGAACGTGTTTTTGGTGATAAAAGGGCGTAGTGGGAATGCCAAATTAAAACCAATTTCGCAAAAACCAAGGCACTAATTGACATTTTTCTCTGAAATCGGTACACTAGAATTGATTATTATAATAATGCCTTATTTATACAAGGAGAAGCAATGAGTATTCAATACCAGCTAGTAATGCGTAATGGTCCTAACCCCGGTGCAACTTATTTACTTGATAGTGAGTTAATGACCATTGGTCGTGACCCAAGCAATACGATTGCGGTCAACGATCCTGAGATTTCTCGTAAACATGCAAAAATGATGTTGCAGGGCGGGAAAGTAGTTATTGAAGATAATGGTTCTACCAATGGAACCGCGATTGATGGCAAACGCATCTCTGGTCCCCATGTGTTGAAATCAGGTGAGATGATTGCCTTTGGTGAAGATATTGTTTTTATGTTTGAAGCACTTAATTTTGATCCCGATGCGACTGTTGTTTCATCTTCTGCACATCCAGCCGCGGCACCGCGTCAGCAACCGGTTATGCCTCCGCCTTCTCCGCCAAAGCAAGCCTACGCGGGGCAAGTGCCTGCCAGTCCCGCACCTGTGGCTCCTCCGCCACGTTCCAAAAGCGGAGGCCGAAAAGCGATTCCTGTTGTATTGGGCATTGGTGCGTTAGCTACTCTTTGTGCTTGTGGGAGTGCTCTCTGGTGGATAGATGCCGCTAATAAATGGTGCGATGTTTTTCCATTCTTATTCGGTTCGGCTTGCGGATAGAAATGTTTTTTTTACTGTGAAGGGGAAAACCTAAAAAATAATAGAGAAGAGTCTTTGAGTATCTACGGATATTCAGAGACTTTCTTTTCATAAGTTCAGTAAGTGGTTCAGATTCTAAATTTCAGATTTGTGCTAAATAGGCAAGTTTTGAGGTCTGTTTGTTAGGATTCAGTAGTTAGCTTTTTTAATATCGTTCTTAAAACCCGCACCGCTTTTTCATACTCCTCCAAATCAATATGTTCATTCGGCGTATGGTCTAAATTCGAGTCACCAGGACCGTAAACGACCGCGGGGCAATTCCAAACTGGGGCAACGATATTCACATCTGCGGTGCCGGTTTTGACGACAAAGCTCGGTTTGCCGCCCTCCGCTCGAATCCCTTTCAAAAAGGCGCGCACGAGGGGTGTGTTCCGTTCGGCACGGTAGGCGGGGATGGCAAATCCCGTCCGCATCACGGCTTCGGGCGCAGAAAGTTGCTCCAGTTGCGCGTACCACGCTTCGGGGGAGAGCGTTTCGGGCAGGCGCGCACTGATTTGCAGACTTGCCCAAGTCTCGAATCCGTCATCGCCCGAAGAAATCCCGCGCAAGGAGACTAAAATCTGCTCGAAGGCGCGTTTTTTGTCAGCGTTGAACGCCTCCGCCCACGCCCGCACACGCCCCCAGACCGCAAAAACCGCTTCGGATGCGGTTTCGTCTGCCCGCGCTGAGTGTCCCATCTCTCGGCGTGCAGTCACTTCGGCGCGTGCGCTCCCCTTGTAGCCGAGCGTGACCCGATTCCAGCGGGATGGTTCGCCGATGATGGCATATTCGGGATGATGAAGATTGACAATATGCCGCGCCCCGACTGATTCTCGCTCTTCATCAATCGCGCCGATCACGACAATTTGCCATTCGCCTCGAACGTGACCCAAACTTGCGACCGCATCTACGAAACTGGCGAGAGGTCCCTTGGCATCTACCGATCCGCGCCCGTATAACAATTGTAGGGGCGGACAGCCGTCCGCCCCTACGACATCATCATCCACAATTCGCACAGGAATTTCCCCCGGCACCGTATCAATATGTCCTAACAACCTGAGTTGCGGATAAGGAAGGGCTCCCAGTTAGAATAATGCCATTATTTGCACACGATAGCTTCTAAAAAGGTGCTCATCCTTGAATTCAGGTGTTTTTTTGCGATGTTGAAAGTTTTTGCGGCCATTTTGCTCTACTTTGAGCGCGTTCTATCTTGAAAAGTAGTTTTACAGCCAAAAAACTTCTATAAATGTGCGAAATATGCTTTTTATTACTGCTACTACGGACTATTTGATAAGCTCATTTGGACAAACAACCTCAACAGGTTTATCTAAA
>CAZERH010000127.1:0-5936 GCA_964515535.1 uncultured Anaerolineaceae bacterium | reverse complement strand
GTCCTCGGCGCAGGCTTCTCATAAACACGCCGCCGAGGACGGCGGCTAGAGCGAGTGAAATTTTAAATCAGTCAATTTTAGCCAACACCCTATTTTCATATATTCATATTTCTAATTGCTGTTTAGGCTTGACGCATCGAACGTTTGTGCTATACTCAATTTGCCACTAAAGATGATAAAATATAAAAATCTACAAACTTAAAACAACTATTCGGGAGAAAGAAAATGGCAAAAAAGAAAAATAATGATGAAGCTCGCCAATCGGTTTTAGACAAAGCTCTCAGCGATATAACCAAACGCTATGGCGAAGGTTCAATTATGAGACTTGGTGATGCGACCGCACTAGAAACCGAAGTTATCCCAACCGGTTCTTTATCCCTTGATATTGCACTGGGCGTAGGCGGCATCCCACGAGGGCGCATCACAGAAATTTATGGACCCGAATCTTCCGGAAAGACTACAATATGTCAACATATTGTAGCCTCAGCCCAAAATATGGGAGGAACAGCGGCGTTCATTGACATGGAACATGCCCTTGATCCGACTTATGCCGCCCAATGCGGCGTAAACATCGATGAACTCCTCATCTCTCAGCCGGATACGGGCGAACAAGCCCTTGAAATCGCCGAGACTCTAATCCGCTCAGGCGCAATAGAAGTCGTGGTGATAGACTCGGTTGCCGCGCTAATCCCCCGCTCCGAGATCGAAGGTGATATGGGCGATGCCCACATGGGCTTGATGGCTCGTCTGATGTCGCAAGCCCTCCGCAAACTTTCCGGTGCTATTCACCAAACCAAAACTTCGGTTATTTTCACCAATCAGCTTCGCCAAAAAATCGGCGTGATGTTTGGAAACCCCGAAACGACCACAGGGGGGCAAGCTCTTAAATTTTACGCATCTGTGCGCTTGGATGTGCGACGAATTCAATCCATCAAGGTTGGCTCTGATATCGTCGGTAATCGCACCCGCGTACGCGTAGTAAAAAATAAAGTCGCCCCCCCTTTCAAAAAAGCAGAATTTGACATTATGTACAACGAGGGAATTTCTAAAATTGGCGATATACTCGATTTAGCCGTTGAAGCCGAGATTATCAACAAACGCGGCTCCTTCTATTCATATAAAGAAACCCGCCTAGCGCAAGGACGTGAAAACTCGAAAGAATTCCTAAACCAAAATCCGGCACTGGTTGATGAAATCGAGGCTCTTGTTCGCCATCACTATCTTGGCGAAGATGTCGTCATGCTCCTTGAAGAAGACGAAGAATAATCAACACCAAGAAAAAATATAACAAAAAAAGACACGCAGTGTTTTAAAAACACTGCGTGTCTTTTTTTGCGCTATAATCCCCTTCATGTTTCTCCCCACCACAAAAAAAGAAATGACCCGATTAGGCTGGGATTCGCTCGACATCATCATTGTCAGCGGCGACAGCTATATAGATAGCCCTTTTATGGGGACTGCCCTAATCGGCAAAGTGCTCGCAAACGCGGGATACCGTGTCGGAATCATCGCGCAACCTGACACAAAATCCACGCGTGACGTGGGCAGGCTTGGCGCGCCAAAACTTTTTTGGGGCGTCACCGCGGGCAGTATCGACTCGATGGTCGCAAATTACACCGCCCTCAGAAGAAAACGCCGTAACGATGACTACACGCCGAACGGGGAGAACAATCGCAGACCGGATCGAGCAACTATTGTATATACAGGGCTAATTCGGCGATACGCTAAGAGTCTCCCCCCTGAGGGGAGAGAGAAACCCATCGTTCTGGGCGGGATAGAAGCCAGTCTACGCCGAGTTCCCCACTACGATTATTGGACGAATAAAATTCGCCGCTCCATCATCTTTGATGCCAAAGCGGACTATATTCTCTACGGCATGGCTGAAAAATCGACACTGGAGTTTGCCGCTCTTCTCCGTGACGGAAAGGACCCACACAACATACGCGGATTAAGCTATATCGCCAAAGAAAAACGGGATAATTATCTTGAGTTAGCACCTTACGAAGTCGTAGCTAAAGACAAAATGGCGTTCATTGAAATGTTTCACACTTTCTACAAAAACAACGATCCTATCCCCGCTAAAGGACTCACTCAACGCCACGGCAACCGTTACCTTGTCCAAAACCCACCGGCACTCTACCAGACAGAAGATGAGTTAGATGCAATATATGCGCTCGATTTCGAACGCTCTCAGCATCCCTACTACGCAAAAGACGGAAAAGTACGCGCGCTGGATACGGTCGGGTTTTCCATCTCTACGCACCGCGGTTGTTACGGCGAATGTAATTTCTGCGCCATCGCGGTACATGAGGGAAGAACTATTCGCTCACGAAGCCAAAACTCTATTCTTGGCGAGGCGAAAGAAATTACAAAACATCCAAAATTTAAAGGCTATATCTCAGATTTGGGCGGACCCACCGCTAATATGTACGGCTACGAGTGCGGGAAAAAACTGAAAGCTGGCAACTGCCTGCATAAACGATGCGTCAGCCCGACAATTTGCCCCGTTCTCAAAATTAACCACCGTCCCCACGCCGAAATTTTAGAAAAAGTAAGCAAACTGGAGGGCGTAAAAAAAGTTTTCGTTGCTTCCGGTCTCCGCTACGATATGATTTTGGAAGATAAAGCGCACGGGGACGCGTATCTGCGACAGGTCGTCACCCATCATACATCCGGGCAAATGAAAATCGCGCCCGAACATACCGAAGAGCGCGTTTTGCAGAAAATGGGAAAGCCGAGCAAAGCATCGTTGCTGGCGTTCAAACGACGTTTTGAGCAACTCAACCGCGATGCAGGGAAAAAGCAGTTTTTGACTTATTATATGATTGCCGCGCACCCGGGCTGTGACGATCTCGATATGCGTAAAATGAAAGGATTTGTGAGTAGCAAGCTACTAATTTCTCCCGAACAGGTTCAAATTTTCACCCCAACCCCTTCCACCTATTCAAGCCTGATGTACTGGACAGAAATGGATCCCTTTACCCTAGAGCCATTATTTGTAGAAAAAGACCTCGATAGAAAACGCAAACAAAAGGATATTATCACGCAAAAAAGTAGAAGAAAACGCAGGTGATTTCAAGAGGTGTTGTCAAAAGGGGTAAAAAAATGTAATTTCTCAAAATCAGGATGATAGAACTGCACTGCACTTGATAAAACGCGTTGCAGTTCGGGGGAAATCGTGACCGCAACGCATCTTTCATAAAACGCGCTCACGCAAAAAAGTTGATTGTCAGCACGCAAGCCTAAAGCACGCGCGTCACGGCGTTTTGTCCATCCAAACGCGTTATTTCTTCTTCGCCTTATCCACAAAACGCGCTACATCCCACTCCATAGTTACGCCGATAATGGCGTCTCCGAGTTTGACATCCTGAACGATACCGCCGCGCGTGGTGGCACGTTTGCGATTGGGAGCATCATCTATACGAGCAGATTTTGCGGCTAATTTTAGCAAATGCAATGTGACCGTTTGAGTATGTTTTCCAACCGCCAGCCCTGCCAGTCTTTCACCTGTGGGAAGTTTCCAGAGAATAACTCCTTTCCCATATCGACCTTGTTTGGGGAAATCGCTGGGAGAAATACGCTTTCCTTTGCCCTCAGAAGTGATGATGAAAATCTCATCGTATTTCTGCGGGAGAACTTCTGCGCCAACCACCAGTTCGCCAACGCCGAGCTTGATGCCGTTTACGCCCGCCGCGACCAAACCCATGGCGCGCACATCGTTTTCGCTAAAACGAATGCCCATACCGCTGGATGTGGCGAGAAGAATATCCTTTTTGCCATCGGTGAGAAGCACCCAACCGAGAATATCGCCATCGTTGACACGGAGCAATTTGAAAGATTGGGCGGAGGGTCCCGGTAATTCGATAACTGCGCTTTTTTTGACCATACCGCCGCGCGTAACGGTGAGAATATAGCTTTCTTCGGGCAATCCGCCCCGTTTTGCAGGAAGCGAGAATGCCGCCGAAAGTTTTTCGCTCAGTTTGAGCGGGGAAACTTTGTGCCAGAGTGTGCCATTGGAGAGTTGTTTGGTTTCGGGCAATGTATGCACCGCGACCGCCGCCGTATTTCCTTTCTCAGAAACAAGATAAAGCGTGTCGGTTGTAGAGACCTTCACCAACCATCTCGGGGCTTCTTTTCCACTTGGGCGGGGCGATTTATCGTCCGGCGTGCGCGAAACGAGACCTTCGGCGGTGATTCCGACCCAAACTCTCTTTTCGGGGATTAAATCTGCTGAGGTGAGCAATGCGCCTCTCTCCTCGTTTGCATCTACGATGATAATTCTTGTGCGGCGCGCATCACCGTAGACTTCTTTTACCTTTAGCAACTCTTCACTCACTACGCTACGCATTTTTTTAGGCGATTTGAGCAAAGTTTTCAATTCTATAATAATTTTTTGTAACGCGCCATATTCTTCTTTGATTTTTTTTCGTTCCAAACCCGATAAACGGCGCAAACGCATATCCAAAATCGCTTGGGCTTGAATTCGACTCAATTTGAATTTTCTCATCAAACGTTTTCGAGCAGTTGGCACATCTTCTGCCTTGCGGATAAGCGAAATGATAGCGTCTAAATTTTGGGTATTTTTTATCGCCACCATATAGCCCTCTAAAATATGAGCGCGTTCTTCGGCTTTGCGTAAATCGTATTCGCTTCGTCTGCGCACAATTTCTAAACGATGCTCCAGAAAAACGCGCAAGGCTTGTTTTAACGAAAGTGTACGCGGCTCACCGTTCACCAAAGCTAACATAATAATGCTAAAAGTGGAGCGCATGGGCGTTTTGCTATACAATTTTTCAATCACTTCTTCCGGTTTTACGTTTTTGGTCAATTCGATAACAATCCGCATCCCCTGCCGATCAGATTCATCTCGCAAGTCCGTTATCCCATCAATCTTGCCATCTCGTACCAAATGAGCAATTTTAGTAATTAATTTCGCTTTATTAACCGTATAAGGCAATTCTGTCACAATTAGTCTGTTTTTATTTCTCCCCATTTCTTCCACATGAACTTTTGCCTGAATAACGGTACGTCCCCTCCCGGAACCATAAGCCGATTCTAAAGTATGTGCGCTATCTTTTTCTTGAATAATCAACCCGCCGGTGGGAAAATCGGGTCCCTTCACAAATTGCATCAAATCGCCTACAGAAATATCGTCCAGCTTTTTCCAGTTGGCGAGCATATAAATCAGCGCATCCACCACCTCCGCCAAATTGTGCGGCGGAATAGATGTAGACATCCCCACCGCAATCCCGCTTCCACCGTTTACCAGCAAATTCGGAATGGCAGAAGGCAAAACACTCGGTTCTGTGAGCGTATCGTCAAAATTCCCCACAAAATCAACGGTTTCTTTGTTGATTTCCGCCAACATATCCAACGCGGGCATCGCCAACCGCGCTTCGGTATAACGCATCGCGGCTGGCGGATCGCCATCTACCGAGCCAAAATTCCCCTGCCCGTCCACAAGCATATAACGCATCGAAAAATCTTGCGCCTGTCGCGCCATCGCCTCGTAAACAGATGAATCGCCGTGCGGGTGATATTTCCCCAAAACTTCACCTACAATTCTCGCCGATTTTTTATGCGAGCTATCAGCGCGCAAACCCATATCGTACATGGCATATAAAATGCGCCGCTGAACGGGTTTTAATCCATCTCGTGCATCCGGCAGAGCGCGCGAAACAATCACGCTCATTGCATAATCTAAGTACGATTGTTGCATCTCTTCATTAATATCTATTTTGTTGACTAATCCAAGTTCCATTGCTGGCTCCTAACTTTTCGCGGGATGATTGCTACGCGTCGATTCGAGCGCGTTTTGAGCTTGCTACCGTTTAAACAGCGAGGGAGTGTTGAAACGCGTTTTCCGTTTAAATCGCGTCAGCTTCATCTGTCTTTGGTGCAATATCTTACCATGAAAATATGTTCTAAAAACATTC
>CAZERH010000126.1:0-5979 GCA_964515535.1 uncultured Anaerolineaceae bacterium | reverse complement strand
GTGGAATTGGATACAACTTATTGTACAAAATGTTAGAGATGCGTTACATCGCGATATTCTCCGAACCGCAACGCATTTTTGTAAATGCAAGGCAGTTCTATTATCCGGATTTTGAGCAACTACTAAAAAAACATGAACCTAACTATATTATTTGACCTTGACGATACCCTCCTTGATTCTGACATGGACGAATTTATCCCCGTTTATTTTCACAAATTAGGAGAAGCAATGGCAGAGTACGTTTCGCCGGAAAAATTGCTTAAATACCTCATGCTCGGCACCAATGCGATGATTGAGAATGATACGCCTGTTGAAACTTTGGAAGAAGTATTCAGTCGCAACTTCTTCCCTCATTTCGAGGCAGGACGAGACAAACTTGACCCGGCAATTGTTGACTTTTACCAGAACATTTTCCCGACCTTAGCCCCTCTCACCAAAGCGCGACCCGAAGCCGTGGATTTAGTCGAATGGGCATTTGCGCAGGGATATAAAGTTGCCATCTCCACCAATCCTCTTTTTCCTAAAGCCGCGGTTTATCATCGTTTGCGTTGGGCGGGGCTTGCGCCGGAGAAATATCCCTTTGAAATCATTTCATCCTTCGAGACTTTTCATTTCAGTAAACCTAACCCCGCATATTTAGCTGAAATTTTGGGCAAAATGGGCTGGGACGAGGGTGCTGTTCTAGTTGTGGGTGATGACCCGATACGCGATTTGCAAGGTGCGCAGGATTTGGGGCTTCCCGCTTATTGGGTTGCCGATGACGAGGCTATTTTGCCCGATGGCATAAATCCGCCCCTCGGACGCGGCAGTATCGGGGCGTTGCGGGGCTGGATAGAAGCGCAAGATACCGAAAAGTTTATACCTGACTACCAAGCCAAAAACGCGATCGTCGCGACCATTAAGGCGATTCCTGCTATTTTTCAAAATCTTTTTGCAAACTTGTCTGCCGATGCGTGGAGAGAATCGTCGCATCCCGATGAATGGTCTTTAGTGGAAATTATCAGCCATCTGCGCGATGTGGAGCGCGAGGTCAGTTTACCGAGAATTCAAACTTTTTTGCGTGAAGAAAATCCGTTTATCACAGCGGATGATACCGATATGTGGGTAGCTGAGCGGGGATATGCTGAGCAAGACGGAGAAGCCGCATTGCAGGATTTTGTTGCCGCGCGTGTGAAAACTTTGGGCGCGTTAAAAAACTTGAGCGATGAAGATTGGCATCGTTCGGGTAGACATGCGATTTTTGGTCCCATCACTTTGCAGGAGCAAATGGCATTTATGGCAGAGCATGATAGGGTGCATTTGAGGCAGGTATATAAACGATTATCGGAATAAATTATGGCGGATAATGCGCGTCTACGGGAGGCAATTGCGAAGGCGAAAGCGGGGCGGGAGTTATCCGCGCGCGATCTTTTTGTTGGTATTGTTAGGGATGACCCTGATAATAAATTGGCTTGGTTATGGTTAATGGGGCTTTTGGATGATACGAATGATTTGATTATTGCTTGTGAAGCCGTTTTGAGAATTGACCCCTTAGACAAACGAGTAGCTTCTCGGTTGAAAAAAATAAGACGCGCGGAGAAAGAGAATAAGAAAAGAGAAGAAGATGTTATTCTTGGAAAAATTGATATTCTTTTAGCACAGGGAAATATAGAGTTGGCTCTCACTCGCTTAAGAAGAATTACGCGAGAAAACCGTAACTCGGAAACAGCATGGATTTTGCTCGCTAAACACACCACCAATTTGGTAGAAAAAGAGCGGGCATTAGCGCGAATTTATGCGCTCGACTCTGAAAACAAGGAGAAAGAAAGTGCCTTGCGTCGTGTGCGTTATTTTTGCAAAAATCCGCTTGAGTTGGCTGTAAGTTATGAAGAAGTGGGGCAAATTGACGAGGCTATCAAAGTTTATGAAGGGTTAACAACAAAAGCGCGGGGGCGCAGTGAATGGGATCGGCTGATTCGCGAAATTAATCGCCTAGAGGGCTTGAAAAACGAAAAAATTGTATATATTTCATCCAAATTAACCATTGCTCGGCTTTCTTTGGGTGCGCCATTACTCTTCTTGTCGCTGATTGTTATTCAGATGGGGTACGATTTTCGCTATGCTAGTTTTTTGATGGGCGTGGAATTTTTGATGGTCGTTTTGGGCGCGTTTTTAGCGGCTGTGGCTGTGGTTGGTTCTGAGCATCGTATTTGGCACGGATTGGGCAGTCCGGATGGACGCGGCACGATACGGTGGCGAAGGCTGGTTGGCGCGGCTGGGATAACGATAATGGTTTTGCCTTTTATCTTGTTTAGTCTTGAAGCCTACGTACGTTGGGTTAGTGTTATTGCGTATATAGGATTAGATTATTAGGGAGAAATTATGTTTCCGTTGAACGATACGGAGCCGAGTCGATATAGCGTTTTTCCTGTAATGACTTTCTCGATAATTCTAATTAATGTGATAATTTTTTTCGTCCTTCCGCCTGCAGAGTGGGGGGGGATATATAGGTTTATTGCTGTTGTTCCGGATATGATTTTTGCTCGTGTTGGGGCAGGGTTTCTTACGGGGATTGCCTCTATGTTTTTGCATGGTGGCTTTTTTCATATTTTTGGCAATATGTTCGCTCTCTGGGTTTTTGGTAGGCGTGTAGAAGATGCCTGCGGTTCGTGGCGATTTCTGCTCTTTTACCTTTTGGCAGGCTTTGGCTCTGACCTGATTTACATTTTGGTTAATTCACATTCTAAAATACCTGTGATAGGAGCCAGCGGTGCGATATTTGGCGTGATGGGCGCGTACCTCATCTTATTCCCTCGCGGACGTATTCGCACCTTAGTTTTTGTGTTTAGCTTTATCCCCACTTGGCCCAAAATCCGTGCTTTTTGGGTGATACTTTACTTTTTGGCGTTGCAACTTGTCCCGGCGATGGATATTTTGCTTAATGATGCAAATGGTCAATATAGCGTTGCCTATTGGGGGCATTTGGGCGGATTTTTTGCCTCACTCACTATTTTATTGTTTCTGCGCCCCGAAGCCTTTGCGCGTTACTGGAGTGATACTTTGGTCTAAGCGCGCCTCTCTTTCAGTTAGGGCGTGTTATAGCTTGATGAACTTTAGAGCAGTTTTACTGCTCTTTTTTTATAGGAGAAAATATGCGAAAACGAGTTGCAATCACCGGCTTAGGCGTAATTAGTCCGCTCGGTTTAAATATAGAAGATACTTGGGAGGCGTTGCTTGCCGGGAAATCGGGTGCCGCACCCATCACTAGTTTTGATGCTCGAGAAAACAAAACCACTTTTGCCGCCGAAGTTAAGGGATTTGACCCAAATGCCCTTTTAGGGCGGCGTGACGCGCGGCGTATGGATCGCTACGTTCAGTTGGCGTTGGCAACATCCTTGCAGGCAGTGGAAAATTCGGGCTTAATTATTACCGAAGAAAACAAGGATCGGATTGGCGTGTTAATTGGTACGGGAATTGGCGGGATAGGCACTTTGCTTGAAGAAGCAGAAGTGCTGGCAAAACGCGGACCTTCGCGCGTGAGCCCTTTCTTGATACCCAAAATGTTAGCGGATTCCGGTCCCGGGCAGGTTGCCATCAATCTCGGTGTTCGGGGACCCAATATGTCGGTGGTGACAGCCTGTGCAACCGGTTCAAATGCCATCGGTGAAGCCGCCGAAATGATTAGGCATGGTCGTGCGGATGTGATGATTGCCGGTGGCGGTGAAGCGAGTATTATCAAATTAGCAATGGCGGGCATGAATACTATCGGTGCGCTATCTACGCGGAATGATGAGCCGGAGAGAGCCTCTCGTCCTTTTGATAAAAATCGTGATGGTTTCGTGATGGGCGAAGGTGCGGGCGTGCTTATTCTTGAAGAATTAGAGTTCGCTAAGGCGCGTGGGGCGAATATCTTAGCAGAACTTACCGGATATGGCACAAGCGATGATGCTTATCATATCTCTGCGCCTGCAGAAGGCGGTGAAGGTGCGGCGTTGTGTATGCAACTCGCCTTAGATGACGCAGGTTTAACGGTAGATGATGTGGGCTATATCAATGCTCACGGAACGAGTACCACGCTCAACGACAGGGGCGAAACGGCGGCAATCAAGACGGTTTTTGGCGAACGCGCTTATCAAATCCCTATTTCGTCAACTAAATCTATGACTGGTCATCTTTTGGGCGCATCCGGTGCGTTGGAGGCGGCATTTTGTGTTAAAGCCTTGCAAAATGAAATTGTCCCTGCAACTATTAATTATGAAACGCCAGACCCGGCGTGTGACTTGGATTATGTCCCGAATGAAGCACGCAAGGTGAAATTTACTCATGCGCTCTCCAATTCTTTTGGCTTCGGCGGGCATAACGCAACTTTGATTATCAGTAAATATGAGGAATAAAGAAAATGCCTTACGCACATATTACAGGGTGGGGGATGGCTCTTCCCGAAACGATAAGAACGAATGACGATATAAGCAAGATGGTGGACACGAATGACGAGTGGATTCGTTCACGCACCGGCATTGCCGAGCGGCGGATTGCCAGCGATGAAGAAAGCTCGGCAACTTTAGGCGCAGATGCGGGATTGCGGGCTTTAGAAGTGGCTAATTTGCGAGCCGCCGATTTGGACTTGGTGATTGTTGCCAGTTCTTCGCCTGAGCATATTTTTCCGGCAACCGCCTCTATTGTGCAGGATAGAATTGGGGCGACAAATGCGGGTGCTTTCGATATTTTAGCGGCTTGTACCGGATTTATTTTTGCGGTCAACATGGCGGCGCAATCTATTCGAAGTGGAGCGAGTAAAAGTATACTCGTCGTTGGCACAGAGACCCTCTCCCGTTTTGTGGATTGGACGGATCGCAATACCTGCATCCTTTTTGGGGATGGCGCGGGAGCTTTTGTTTTGCAAGCAAGCGAAGAGCCGGGTGGCGTTTTGGCAGAGGTGATGCACTCCGATGGCTCCGGTGGAGATTTGTTGTCGATTCCCGCGGGCGGGAGTAAGCATCCCGCGAGCGAGGCGACTGTGCAGGCAGGGCAACATTTGATTCAAATGGACGGCAAGGGAGTTTTTCGTTTTGCAACGCGCGTGATGGCGCGTGCGACCAAAGAGGCTTTAGAAAAAGCCGGTTTAGAGGTGGAAGATTTAGATTTGGTTATTCCTCATCAGGCAAATACACGCATTATTGAAGCCGCGGCGCGTGGATTGAAGTTGCCGATGGAGAAGTTTATGGTGAATCTTGATAAATATGGCAATACCTCTACCGCTTCGATTCCCATTGCCACGGTCGAGGCTTTTGAAGGTGGGCGTATAAATCCCGGCGATAAAATCGTGATGGTAGGGTTTGGCGGCGGTCTTACTTGGGGTGCGCTCGTTGCCGAGTGGACAGGTCCATTGCCGACCGAGCGCAAAGTGCGCCATGGTCGCTATTTATTCTTGGCAAGAATTCGCTCCATCTTATTGCGCGCAGTTCGCGTGGTTGAGGGAATGCTTTGGGGTCGCTATGGGAGAAGATAGAATTTGTAGTAAAATTGGCAGGTAGTAAAAATATGTTAATTTAGGAGAAAATTATGAGAATGCCTGGTGGCATTGAGTTAATCATTGTTTTGGTGATCGTCTTGCTCCTTTTCGGACCTGGTCGTTTGAGTAAAATTGCTGGCGAGTTAGGGTCTGGCATCCGCAAGTTTCGAGAAGGTCTTAGCGAAGGGAAGGAAGATGAGAACGAGAGCGGTGAATCAGTAGAAAAGGAAGAGTGAAATTCGCAACTACTCAGCCTGATAAAAACAGGGTGCTGATTTGCACTGATTTCGCAAAATTTTGCGGATAAAACGAAAAAACTTTTAAATCCGTGTGCATCCGCTTGATTCGCGAGAATCTGCGTTCTATTCTCTCAAGGCTAAATAGTTACCAAAATTCTAAAAAAAAAGAAACTCCTTGAGTAATCAGGGAGTTTTTTTTAATAGCGTGCCTATTTTCTTTTTTTAGTGTTATATCTTTTACGAAAGAAT
>CAZERH010000125.1:0-5982 GCA_964515535.1 uncultured Anaerolineaceae bacterium | reverse complement strand
TTTTATCCGATTGCCTGCTCCTTCACTGCGTAACATGAGTTAGTAAAGTAGGAAAGTGATATGGATGTATCTGTAAAATTACTTTTACTTGAAGACGATCCGCTAGATGCCGAGTTGAATATCACCGCACTGGAAGCAGAGGGGGATCAATGCGAATGGGAGCGCGTCCAGACAAAAGGCGAATTTATTGACGCGCTAGAAGAACCAAATTACGACTTAATTCTCATTGATTACAACCTCCCGGCGTTTGATGGTATGTCGGCTTTGCATATTTTGCGCGAACGTGGGTTAGATATTCCCGCGTTGCTTGTTTCAGGGAATTTAGGAGAAGAATTAGCTATAGATAGCATAAAAGCGGGCGCGGTAGACTACGTGCATAAAGATCGTCTTAGTCGATTAGCTCCCTCTGTGAAGCGCGCACTAAAAGAAAGCAAATTACACCGCTTGGAAAGAGTACAAGCCAACAATTTGGCTCTTTTTAGCAAACTCAATCAAGCCGCAAATAGCGGGGCTAGTATTTCTAAGTTGATTACAATACTTTCGGTTGAAACAAGCGGCTACGCTAATTATTTTGGGGCGACAACGTTTTTATTAAGCGAAGATAAAAAATTCTTCAAGATGCAATACTTGGCTTTGCCGAATAATCTGCGTGAGAAGATAGAAAAAACAATAGGGAAGGAAATTCCGGCTATACGTATCGAAGCAGAAAAAAATCATCTATTTCAGCAAAGTGTAAAAGATGAAGAAACAAAAATTATTAATACCGAAAAAGAAATAGAGCAATTTGTTTCAGGCATTATTCTTTCTCTGGTGGGGGAGAGCGGTTATCCGCCTTTAAAGAAACTTTCCTCGCTGATAAGAAAAATACTTTCTTTGAAGGCAATCGCTTTTTTGCCTTTGGTTATAGATGGACGTAGCATTGGCGTTTTGGTATTTCCCTATCAAGAAAAAATCTCTCCATCCGACATTCATCGGATGGAGGCTATTGCCGAACAATTAATCGAAATTTTTGCTAGAAAAATGGCGGAAGAAGAAGTAAAAAAACTACATCGTCAGCAGAAAATGATATTAAATTCGGTAAGCGAAGGCATTGTTGGGGTAGACGTAGAAGGCAATCTTATTTTTGCAAACCCTTCCGCCTCACTCATGTTGGGATGGTCGGAAGAGGATATATGTGTTAGGGGATGTCATGAAATTCTTCGCCCAATATCTAAAAGCGGGCGAGTTTATGCGGAAGAAGAATGTCCGATTTACTCAACATATACTTTTGGCGATAATATGTATGAGGAGGAAGCTGAGTTTTGGCGTAAAGATTTTGGTTATTTTCCCGTGTTTTTTTCTAGCACGGTAATAGAGACGGAGGGGAATAGGGTGGGGGCAGTAATCACGTTTAGGGATATCACTAAGCAAGTTGAAGCCTCGCGCGAAATCGCTCGCTTGGCAGAAGTGGTAAAGCAGGCATCCGTCGCGGTTGTCATCACGGACTTAGAGGGAGATATCGTTTATACCAATCCGTATTTTGAAAAAAGTAGTGGTTATAGCGTAGATGAGGCTTTGGGGAATAATCCGCGCGTCCTAAAAAGTGGCTATCAGGATGATAGTATTTACAAGGAATTATGGGAAACCATTAAAAAAGGAGATGCGTGGCAGAATACGCTCATCAATAAGCGTAAAGATGGTAGTTTTTATCACGAAGATGCGAATATCTTTCCTATAAAAACAGTAGAAGGAGAGATTATTAATTATGCGGCGGTAAAGCGTGATATTACAGCACAAGTGCGGGCAGAGGAACAAATTCGTTTGCAACTTTCTCGCTTGGATTCTTTGCATTCGATTGATGCTGAAATTTTATCTAATTTAGATTTAAAAGCAATTCTCGCTGTTGTTTTGGCGCAAGTGGAAAAAGGATTGGGGGCAGATGCCGCAAACGTCTTGTTTTTCAACCCCTCAACCCAATCCTTAGAGCGCATTGCGCAATTTGGCTTCAGAACAGACAATTCAAGTTATAAACGCTTGCGTTTAGGGAAGGGGCTGGCAGGAAAAGCCGCGTTGGACAGAGAAAGCATATTTATTCAAGACGTACACAAAGAAGATAACCCGCTTGCCCAAATACCTTCGCTTCGTTCTGAGGGCTTCCGTAGCTATTTTGGGCTTCCTCTTCTTGCGCAAGGAAAGCTTAAAGGCGTTTTAGAAGTTTTCCATCGTAGTGTTTTAGAGCCAAATGCAGAGTGGCTCAAATTTTTAAATATGCTGGCAGGACAAACAGCCATAGCCATTGATAACATCTCATTATTTGAGAATTTGCAAAAAAACAATACGGAGTTACGCCTCGCATACGATACAACTTTAGAAGGGTGGGCGCGTGCCTTAGAGCTACGCGATATGGAAACTGTAGGGCATAGCCGTCGTGTTACTGCGCTAACAATAGAACTCGCAACGGCTATGGGGATGGATCGGCGGCTTATGGATCATATTCGCCGAGGCGCGCTCCTGCACGATATTGGCAAAATGGGCGTGCCGGATGCTATCCTAAATAAGCCCGCCCCGCTAACAGATATTGAGTGGACGGTGATGAAGCAACACCCCGTGATGGGGTACGAGATGTTGAAAGAAATTATTTATCTAAAGCCCGCCCTAGATATTCCCTATAGCCATCATGAAAGATGGGATGGAAGCGGTTATCCTTTGGGGATGCACGGCGAGGCAATCCCCTTAGCCGCGCGTGTTTTTGCTGTTATTGATGTTTATGATGCGCTCACCAGCGACCGCCCTTATCGGATAGCTTTATCCAAAGAGGAGACATTGGCATATATAGGGGAGCAGTCGGGGACACATTTTGACCCGGAAATAGTGGATGTTTTTATGGAGATGATGAAAGACAAGGGGGTGGAATGAGCATTTTTGTTGGATGGAGGACGACAGGCGCACCGCCCTTGATATTCGGCTTGATTTCGTTTAAGGGGCATCTTTCGGAAAAAAACGTGTTGAACGAAAAAGACACTCCGTTTTCACAAAAACGGGTAATGGTAAATTTTGACTAATGACTTTTGCTCCCTGCGCCAAGGACGGCGCAGGATTCTCACAAACACGCCGCCGCGGACGGCGGCTAGAGCGAGGTAAAAATATAAATTAGTTAATTTTAGCCATTACCCAAAAACGAAGTGCCTTTTTTTGATTCTGTACCCCCGCTGAGGGTCGAACTCAGGCTTTTAGCTCCGGAGGCTAACGCTCTATCCACTGAGCTACGGGGGCAATTCGTGAAGGCGATTTTACCATAAAACAACTTATACTTATGCCAATGCGATCTCTTTCAAACCATCTAACTCTGCGCGATACGCTTCAATTATTTCTAAATTCGCATCGTTTACTTTTTCAAATTGTTCTTTTTTATGCGCCAGCTCGCCGCAAACTTGGTAAAAACGTTGGGTTACTTTATATTTTCCCTGCAAAATAGCTCGTGTTCGAGCCGAAACCCGCTTTCGTGCCGAAATCGCGGTGTAATACTGCTTGGCTGTAATCAATTTCATCGTATATTCTTCTTTTAGATGTTTTTGGAGTAATTTACGTTCCTTGGATACCGCCCACAAAATAAACAAAAACATAAAGAACCAACCTGTCCAATCTACAAATGAGCCGAAAGCCAGACCGCCGAGACCGCTTAGCAGGGACGCCATCCCGTTGTGGAGAGCATGGGTAAATATCGCAATACTAAAACCGATAAAGGGCGCAGCATATTTTATGCACCCGGATTTACGCAAGCGTGTAACCGCCAAGCCGATGCCGGTAAAGGCGGTATAAAAGGGATGTTGCCAGCCGACCAAAATAACGCGTACAAAAACGAGAAACCAAAGCCCGCTCCAACTATTATCTTGAAAGCCTCGGTAAATATAGATCGTGTTTTCTGTGGCGGCAAATCCCAGCGCAACGATACCGGCGTAGACGATGCCATCTAAAATAGAATCGAATTCCTTACGGAAGATGAGGAAAACAATCAGTACTGCGAGTCCTTTAAGACTCTCTTCCACAATGGGAGCGATCAGGGTTGCGGTGGTGAAATCGGTTGCTGTCGCTGAGCCGGTGAAGATATAAACGCCCATTCCCAGAGCTGTATTAACGATGTAGGCTCCACCGGCGGCAATTGCTACACCCCAAAAGAAAACCGCTCCAAGCAGAACCTTTGGTTCTCGCTCGTAGCGGTCTGTCCAATAGAGGATATAGGCGAATAAGAACATCGGGATAAATCCGAAGAAGAGAGATGTTAGAAAAGGCATGGTTCCTCCGTTGGTGGTCTAGCAGTCGGGTGGTCTTTTGGTCTGGTGATCGAAAGGGAGACTACAAAAGTCTTAAAGACTTTTGTAGTCTGAGTTTTTTAGGCTTTGAAATTCAACGCAATTCTCTCCACGCGCGCCGCTTCTACAGGAAACCCCATCTCTGCCAGCACTTCATCGGGGCGACCGGTCGCGCCTTCTTGAGCGGAGAGACGCATAAAAAGGATATTTTCTTCCTCTTTGTGCAAATCCCAAATCAAGGGGCGGAGATCATAAGTCGGCGGGACGGTGGTGAAGCGTTTGCGTTTTTTTCGTTTAACGCGCTTTGGTCGAAGGATGGATGTCGCGTCCATAACGTGAGCAAGTTTCTCGTCCAGGAGCGATGCGGGGATTTCGTCCAGCAGGGTAACGCGATATTCTGCCGATTCCACTTGGGTTTGCAGGGCGGGACCGTGTAATTCCACTTCCTGCATATCTAAAATGGTAATGCCTTCGGGGACGGCTTTTTGGAGCTTTTCTGCGTCCCATTTTGCATCTTTTTCAATCCAAATATCCACCACTTCGGCGTGACTGGAAAATCCCAGCGCAAGGGCTGAGGCGAGCTGGATTTTGGGCTGAGGGTGAAATCCCTGACTGTAAACGAGGGGCAATCCGGCTCGGCGAATACTGCGTTGCCAGATATGATGCAAATCGAGATGCCCGATATAGCGCAATGCGCCCTCTTTGGCAAATTTGATGCGAACGCGGGTGGCGGGGATGGCTTGGCTCATTTTACAATTCTCAATTTTGAATTCTTCATTTTGACTTCGGGACACATCCAGCTTTTGCCGGGGGTTTCGTAGCGTAGCTCGTTGAAAACAGGCAAGATGCCGCAAGCGTAGCATTGCTCTCGGCAATCGATGCGGATCTCGCCCTCTAGCGACATTTTATAATCTTGAAATAAAAATTGCTTCCGCACGGCGGTAGAAATATGCTCCCAGGGGAAGATTTCGTCTACTCTGCGGGGGCGATGGGTGTAAAAAGTAGGGTCAAGGTCGTGTTCGGCGAAGGCAGACATCCACACGCCGTATTTGCGTTGGTCGCCCCATGCGTCAAATTTTGCGCCATTTTCCCACGCGGTATAGACCACATCTGCCAGACGGCGGTCGCCGCGCGAGAGAAAAGCCTCCAGCACGGTATCTTCCGGCTCCGTCCACGAGAGTTTGATGCCGCGCCCCAACTGCTTTTTGAGCAAATCCTGTTTGGCGTTGATTTGCTCAAAACTATCCACCGCAACCCATTGAAAAGGCGTTTGCGGCTTCGGGGCAAAAGTCCCCACGCTCAAATTCAGTTTCGCCTTCCCGCCGATTGCCCTGCGTCCCTCCGCCAGCACTTTTTTGCTCAAATCAATAATCGCCTGCACGTCTTCGAGCGTCTCGTTTGGCAACCCGATCATAAAATAGAGCTTAATAGTCGTCCAGCCGCGCTTATAAATCTCGCCCGCCGTCTCCAGCAATTGCTCATCGCTGATATATTTGTTGATGATTTTCCGCATCCGTTCGGTGGCGGCTTCGGGGGCGAGGGTAAATCCTGCCGAGCGGCGTTTTTTCAATCCCTCCATCAAATCGAGCGAAACCGATTCGATTCGCAGAGAAGGCAAAGAAACGCTCAATTTTTCATCGGGAAATCGCTCATTGACGGCTTCGACCAAATCGGCGATGCCGCGATAATCGGA
>CAZERH010000124.1:0-5985 GCA_964515535.1 uncultured Anaerolineaceae bacterium | reverse complement strand
TAAATGTCGCACTCCGTTTTGCCAAATTTCTTTTGCTTGAGTACTTACCATCAAACCCCAATCCACTGCTCGGCAATCTCCGCCAACTCATGCAAGGGCGCGACGCGGGTTGTGCATTGAGGCAAGGAATCAATAAATAAGCGTCCATACTGCTTCGACTGAACTCTTCTATCGTAAATGACCACCACGCCGCGATCTTGCGCCGAGCGGATTAAGCGTCCAAATCCCTGCCGAAATTGCAAAATCGCCTCGGGGAGATAGTATTGATGAAACGCGTTCTCGTACAGCTCCGACCGCGCCGCAATCAGCGGATCGGAGGGTACGCCAAAGGGGATTTTCGCAATCGCGACCACCGACAAATCATCGCCGGGGATGTCTACGCCCTCCCAGAAGGAGCGCGTACCGAGCAAAACCGCCGCATCCGTTTCTTTGAAACTCTCCAGCAAAGAATTCGGCGAAGCCCCCCCGCCCTGTTCATAAACGATAATTCCCTCGCGTTTCAACGCGGGAGCAATGGCACGCGAAACCTGTTTCAGTTGGGCATACGATGTAAATAACGAGAGCAAGCGTCCACCGGTGGCGATTCCGAGCTGAGCTAGGGAACGCGCCATAATGTCCACAAATCCCTGCTGATTGGGTTCAGGAATATCGGTGGGGATGAAGAGCAAAGTCGAGCTTTCGTAATCAAAAGGCGAGCCAAGCGCAAGTTCCTCCGCATCCCGCGCGCCCAGCGCATTCCGCATATAATCAAAACTCCCGTGCGTAGTCATCGTAGCCGAAGTGAGAATAACACTCTCTTTTTTATGCCAAATATGTTTTTCAATCAGGTCGCCAATATGCAAAGGTGCGGCGCGCAAAGTGAGTTTATTATATTGCGGATGAATTTCTACCCAATAAACGGTTTTAGGGTCGGGGTTCATCATCATCCCATCGAGATTTTTCTCCACCTCAGCCAAACGCCGCGCCGCGTTGCTCAAACTGCCCATAGCATCCTCGAGCATTTCCGCGCCCTCTGCATATAACTCTGCCGAAGCCTGATAAAGCTCCTTAAGCAAGTTCAGCAAAAGTTTTAGCGTGCTGTGAGCCTCGTCCCAAGTGAATTCTACATCTTCCCAAATCGGCAAAGTGCGCGTAGAAGGCACAATACGCTCCTGCCAAGCATAATTGGGATTTCCTTTTCCGTCCCGCTGATACTCGGTAAACTCTCCAATTGTATTGAAGAAGACGCGAATTTGCTCCTGCACCCGAAAAGCGAGATCAGTGGCTCTTTTGACTTTGTTCTGCAAAAGAGCTTGCTCGGACGGACGTATATTTTGCTTGCTGACCGTTAAAAGAGCACCGAGTGCCCCCGACTTAGTACCGCCAATTTCGCGCATCAACCTATTCATCATCGAGGGCGTAACCCTGAAACTGAGTGCGCTGGTGGTCGCATTTTCGAGATGGTGCGCCTCATCCACAATCAAATAATCGTATTCGGGCAAAACGCGGCTTCCGGAGGCTATATCTGCCAGCAAAAGGGCATGATTAACGATAAGAATATGCGCCGATTGCGATGCCTGTTTCGCCTGATTAAAGGGACAACTTCCGCCGGTATATTTCATGCAGGTTTCGGTGGTGCAATTATCATCTTCGGCGGAAACGCGTTGCCAAACGGCGCGTTCCTTGGGACCGTTTAGGTTAATTTCGGCTCTATCTCCGCTCTGGTTTTCTAATAACCAAATTAAAATCTTCGTCAGGACGCGCATCTCTTCTTTATCGCGCGGTCCTCTGCGCCGTAAAATGCCTAAAAGACGCGGGCAAAGATAATTGCTACGTCCCTTCATCACGCTGGCGCGTAAATCTATATCGAGAGCCTCTGCGAGGTTGGGAATATCTTTTTTGATGAGCTGGTCTTGCAGGTTAATCGTATTGGTGGAAATAACCACACGCGTATTATTTTGAATTGCCCACATTGCCGCGGGAACTAAATAAGCAAAAGATTTTCCAACGCCCGTACCGGCTTCTATCATAAAGTGACGACTATTCGAGAGGGAATCGGCAACCACTTGGAGCATTTCTACTTGTTCATTACGGTATTCATAATTTTCAAAATACTTTGAAAAAGCTCCGCCATGCTCTAAAACAGAAGATATTTCCTCGGGATCGAGCTTAATCGGCTCGCTAACCGGCTGAAGCGGGGCATATTTTTTTGTGTCGCGCATTTTGAAAAGCTGACCCTGTGTCCCCTTAGGACGTTCTCCGTTTTTGGCACGTTTTTGTAAAATTTGCTGAAAAACCCAATTTGCATCCCAATCAAGGGGTTCACCGTATCGCACAATCTCGGCGATTAAATCAAAAGGGAGATTTTCTGCCATGCCATAAAGTTCTGAAAAAATGTTCATGGTCGCCTTAGCATCATCCAGTGCGCGATGTGCATTTTCGAGCGAGATTCCGAGAAAATTGCTCAATGCGCCGAGTTTATAACGTCCTGCCGAGGGAAGCAATACCGCCGCGAGTTCGTAAGTATCTATCGCCGTATTATATTTCAGCAAATCGTAAGGCTGAACAAAACTCAAATCAAATTGGACATTATGCCCAATCACCGGCACATCTCCCACAAAGGCTTCAAACTCTCCCAATACATCGTGGATATTCGGTGCGTCGCGCACCATCTCATTGCTAATCCCTGTTAAGTCTGTGATAAATTTCGGGATTCTTTTTCCCGGATTAATGAGCATAGAAAACTCATCTTCAATGCGATTTTCATTAAATCGCACTGCGCCGATTTCGATGATTGAATCAGTTTTTGAAGATAATCCGGTGGTTTCGAGGTCAAAGGCAACTAGCGTTGGCATAGGAAATTCCTTATTTTTTAGTTTGGAGAGATGTTTTTAGCGTTACGAATTACGCACTTTTAGAGTCGGTTGTCAATTTTATGCCCAGCAACTCTTCCATTCTTGGTGTTGCGAGTATCATTTGCGGCGGTTGAGCGTATCCTAAACCCCGATGGGCGTCGTTTCTTATTTGCTCTAAGGAATGAAAATGTAATAATTTGCACAAATAATTCACCACAGAGTACACGGAGCGCACAGAGTTTTTAAGAAAAAAAAGAAAAACTCTGTGTTCTTTGTGTTCTCTGCGGTAAAAAGGCGCACAAAATCTTGCAGGTTATTTAATTCTCGCTCCTAAGAGAGAGATAATTGCAATTATAACAGGATGACATATCTATCTTGAAAGAGCCACTCCTAAATCATCTCCACAGCGTATGTGGCAAACGGGGATATTGATGTTTTTCAGGTTATCCTCCAAACTCGCATCTCTGCCTACGCCGCCAAAAGATTCTGCATTTAACAGAACTACTGCAACGCGTTGTTTTCGACGTAGCAGATGGTTTGCGGCGTGCATTATTTTGGGGCTTTGAGATGGGGTTATCAACACTGCGCTACTTCCCGGAGGTAATAGTCCCACCTGTGCGGCAACTAGTTCTTCGAGAGGTAAATTCCCCTCTGCCTGCACAAAAGCGAGTGTTTCCAGGATTTTTTCTTCTTGGCGCAGACCACGGTCGGCGGAAATGACGATACTTTTTTGTCCAGCCACGATTAAGCCTACAGAGCGGCGCGTTTGGATAAAGTAGTGACTTAACGATGCCGCGCTCGTGACCGCGTATTCGATGGTAAACGGAGGCAAGTTGAAGTCGGGTTTGCGTCCAAGCATCCAATTGTCCCAGTTTTTCAGTGGCACATAATCTTCTTTTTTCGCTTGCACGAATCTCTGTGCATCCAAAAAAATCCACACCGAAGATTGAGGATCTTGGTCGAATTCTTTCACCATCAATTTCTGACGGTGAGCAGATGTTTTCCAGTGAATTCTGCGAAGAGCATCGCCGGGGGCGTACTCGCGAACCCCCGCGGCGTGAGGGGTGATTTCCAACGATTTTTGCCTAAGGATTTTTCCGCCCGGCAATAAACCCGAAGGGGCAGGGAAATTGACTAGATTTACAAGCATGGGCAAAACAATTAGTTCTGAGTGAGCGGGAAAATTTTTCTGATGCTGAAAAAGCCCTAAGGGATCACGAGCATTAAGCACGGTTGGACCTAAAGAGAACGCACCGCGTTGTATGAGCCAAGTACGGGCAAGGTAGGTGCGTTTCTCTCTTTTTTTTATACCAACCAGAAGACGTGACCCCGCAGAAACCGGCAAGGATGTGTTATTGTGAACCTCTAGCCAAGGGCAAGGTAAAAATTTATCGTTTAGGATTTCAAAATACTCTTCATATACATCCCCCACGTTGCCACGCAAAGAGCGGGCGCGTCGATGTATATTGACCCTAAAAAGCGAGAGTTTTCCCCAGAGCCAACTCCCTAAAATCAGCAGAGAAATGAGGTAAAGTAGCCGCGTATAAACCAGCGCATCGGTTAAAAATACGCCAAGAATGCTCAAAAAAAGGAGCGAAAAGATGAGAGTGCCACTTTTTTTCATTCTTTATTCTGCCTGAAAGTCTCCCCCGGGAACGGGTACGCTGTAAACCAATTCTTTCACGATTTGGTCGGCACTAAGTTCACGCATTCGTGCCGCAGGACCCAAGATGATGCGATGTCCTAAAACGGGAACAGCAAGGGTTTTGATATCATCCGGCAAAACATAATCTCGATCATATAGTGCAGCGCGGGCTTGTCCGGTGCGAAAGAGAGCAAGGCTACCGCGCGGGCTGGCACCGAGATGCACATCTCCGCTTTTTCGAGTTCGGCTTGTCAACTCGACAATATAGCGTTTCACGGCATCCGAAACATATATCTGCTTAACCGCTTCGATTGCCTCTAAGACTTCGTTACTATTAAAAATAGGACTGAGTTTTTCTAGGGGATGCGTTTCTCGCTGTTTTTCGAGAATCAGGATTTCATCTAAAAGCCCAGGATAACCAATTCGGAGATGTAATAAAAAACGATCTAATTGTGCTTCCGGGAGGGGGAAAGTTCCTTCATATTCAATCGGGTTTTGCGTAGCGAGCACCAAAAAGGGACACGGTAATTGATGCGTAACCCCATCTACCGTGATTTGCTTTTCTTCCATTGCCTCGAGCAATGCCGCTTGCGTCTTGGGGGTGGTGCGGTTAATGTCATCTGCGAGAATAATTTGTCCCAAAAGAGGACCTGATTTAAATTCAAATTTGCGCGTCTCTTGGTTGAATATAGAGACACCCGTTATATCGCTGGGAAGCATATCCGGTGTAAATTGGATGCGGTTAAAAGTTGCCTCTAAAGATTTAGCCAAACTACGCGCCAAAACCGTTTTCCCTACACCCGGCACATCTTCAATGAGAATATGTCCTTCAGAAAGCAAGCCAATAATAATTAGCTCCAGAGCTTCTCGTTTTCCAATAATCACTTTTCCAAGATTTTTACTGAGGTCTTTTCCAAATTTTTCTAAATTCATCGTAGATATTCCTTTTTTGCCAATTTTTAGCGATTCGACAACTTGCTAAAAAGAGCTTTTGATGATTAAGTGTTTCTCTATTGAAGCTGAGACGACGCGATATTTTGAGAAGGAACAAGATATTTTCTCCCAAATTTTACCCTAAAAGCAAAAAGTGAGATTTTCGATTGAATGCGTTCCCTTTCTTTCTGATAACCTAAACCCCCGTCTTTTTCATCGGCGAGTACCTGACAGTTCAAATCGCTAACTCGATAGTTGTGATTTCTTGTCAAACTTGGTTTCTAAAACTCTGACGAGCAAAGAATAAAGACAGAGAACGTTAGCTTCGATAGAGTAAAAATTGAATTTTGCCCGTACGGCGGTAAACCGACCGTGCTAAAAGGAGAAACCCTGCTAAAGTCAGCTCACCGAACTTAGAAGAGAGGCCACTTTAGTAGGCTTTAGCTTTGAGCGTGGGCGTTTATTATTATGCCCTTTAGGGGACGTCCATGCGATAGCAAGTTTTTTATGAGAAATCTTTGTTTCTTTTGTCATTAACTCATGTTACGCAGTAAGCGCGTTTTGAAGCGTTTT
>CAZERH010000123.1:0-6054 GCA_964515535.1 uncultured Anaerolineaceae bacterium | reverse complement strand
TGCGCTTCTGATAATTAACCGGCGTGCGCTAAAATAACATATTGCAGTTGAAGAACTTTTTACAGCTGAACCAAAACCTGACAGGTTTACTCGAACTTGTCAGGTTTTGCTTTTAAACGGGTAAGTGCTTCTCTCACCAATAGCGTTGTTTTAACGAGAGCAAGCTCAAATTCGCGCGCGTGTACAGTCATCCCACATCTTTTAAAAATAAGAATTTGACTTGAAAATCGCGCTATGGTAGACTTTTGTCACAATTCAATAGCCCCAATACGGCAACTCTTATCCAGAGAGGCGGAGGGACCGGCCCTTTGAAGCCTCGGCAACCTAGTTTTAGTTTTTCTAAAATTAAGGTGCCAAGTCCGGCAGTGAAATTTTCTGGAAGATGAGAGGGCAGTCGTGCGTTTTTTTTGCGTATATGCCCTTTCACAGATAGCTGAAAGGGCATTTTCTGTTTCTAGGTCTTAAGGCTTAGGTCTTAAGTCTGTTCTATGAGGTGAAAAATGAGTACAACTTTTATGACTTCCGAAAGCCTGATGTTTACATCTGAATCTGTGACAGAGGGGCATCCCGATAAAATGTGTGACCAAATCAGTGATGCTGTTTTGGATGCGTGTTTGGAACAAGATCCAAAGTCACGCGTGGCTTGTGAAACTGCAATCAAAACAGGTTATGTGATGTTGTTGGGTGAAATTACGACTAAAGCCTATGTAGATTTTGATAAACTCGTTCGCGAAGTTGTGGTGGGCATAGGCTATGACCGCGGCAAAAAAGGTTTCGATGGACACACTTGCGGTGTTCTCTCTGCGATTGCCAGCCAAAGCTCTGATATTGCGATGGGCGTTGATGAGGCTCTTGAATCAAAGTCCGGCGAAATGACCGAAGCCGAGATCGAGGCGATTGGTGCGGGCGACCAAGGCATGATGTTTGGTTATGCTTGTAATGAAACCCCCACGCTAATGCCGATGCCGATTTATTTGGCGCATAAATTGACCTTGCGTCTTACTGAGGTTCGCAAAAACGGGACTTTGGATTGGGTGCGTCCCGATGGTAAAAGCCAAGTAACGATTGAGTATTCAAAAGGACAACCTAAGCGCGTAGACACGGTGCTTATTAGCACGCAACACGCCCCCGATATTTCTGCCGAAGATATTCGCTCTCAGATTATTGAGCATGTGATTAATCCCATTTTGCCTGCCGATATGGTGGACGATGATTTGAAAATTTTCGTTAATCCCACCGGTCGTTTTGTGATTGGCGGTCCTATGGGGGATGCAGGAGTGACCGGACGAAAAATTATTGTCGATACCTATGGCGGGATGGGGCGTCACGGTGGCGGAGCTTTTTCCGGCAAAGATGCTACCAAGGTAGATCGTTCAGCCGCTTATGCCGCTCGTTGGGCGGCAAAAAATGTCGTAGCGGCTGGTCTTGCCGACCGTTGTGAGATTCAGGTTGCTTACGCTATAGGTGTGGCATACCCGCTTTCAGTGAACGTTGAAACTTTTGGTACGGGCAAAATCTCAGACGATCATATAGCCAAATTGGTTAGTGAGCATTTCGATTTACGCCCGGGCGCGATTATTCGCGATCTTGACCTTCGCAAACCGATTTATCGGAAAACGGCCGCTTATGGGCATTTTGGACGCGAGGACGTTGAATTCACTTGGGAGCGCACAAATAAAGCGGATGCGTTGAGAGAAGCGGCGGGGCTGTAGACAGAATTTAGTAGCATGTTGATTGCCTTTTGATACGGATGATGTGCTATCATCATCCGTATCGAAGGCTACGCTAAGAAAGCGTAAAAATTGGTAATGGTAATTTTGAACATACCCACGCATCATGGGACTGGGCATCAGTCAATTTTCGCCACCACCTAAAAATTATACGAAGAGGACTTTATGACAAACCCTTCTTTTGATGGCTGGACTTGCCCAATCCCCCTAAGAAATTATCCCCGAATCGTGATGGGGCATGGCGCGGGCGGAAAGATGATGAACGACTTAATCGCACATCTATTTGCACCGCTTTTCGATAATGACCTGCTTGGGCAAATGGGCGATTCAACCGCCCTGGATTTCAGCTTGCTCAATGCTGGACGCTTGGCGTTCTCAACAGACTCTTTTGTCGTTAGCCCGCTCATCTTCCCCGGTGGAGACATTGGCGATTTGGCGATAAACGGCACGGTGAACGATATTGCCATGAGTGGCGCAAAACCACTTTATCTTTCGGCTGGATTTATTCTCGAAGAAGGCTTGAAAATGGATACTTTAGGTGTGGTCGCCACTTCAATGGCGCAAGCGGCGCGAGAAGCGGGTGTGCAAATCGTGACGGGGGATACAAAAGTGGTCAACAAAGGTCACGGCGATGGGATTTTTATCAACACATCCGGATTTGGGATTATCCCTGAAGGCATAGATATTGCCGCGAAGAACGCCCGCCCCGACGACGTGATCATCGTCAGCGGCACGATGGGCGATCATGGCATGGCGATTATGTCCAAACGCGAGGCGTTGGAATTCGAGAGTCAAATAATTAGCGATACCGCTCCTCTATACGGGATGATTGCCGAGATGTTGAAGATAAAAAGCGACCGCGATAATTCTCCCATACATTGTCTGCGCGATGCGACACGGGGCGGGCTTTCAGCCGTTCTCAATGAATTAGCCGGAGCATCTAAAGTCGGAATTGAAATTGAAGAGACGAAAGTGCCGATAAACGCCGCTGTGAATGCCGCTTGCGAGATGCTTGGTTTTGATCCGTTTTATATTGCTAACGAGGGAAAATTGGTCGCCTTCGTTGCGCCGGAAATTGCGGATGAAGTCTTAGAAGTGATGCGCGCTCATAAATACGGAGCAGATTCGGCGATCATTGGGCAGGTTGTAGAAGGTCATGTCGGGCGTGTTGTGGCGAAAACGGCAATCGGCGGTTCGCGCGTGGTCGATTTGCCGGCGGGGGAATTATTGCCAAGAATTTGTTGATGTAGAGTGTGAAAATATAAGTACGCGTGAGAAAACTATATGCAAAGACCACAAAGATTTCTAAATTTTTGTGGTCTTTGTGTTTAAACTTCCCTTAAAGGGAACGGGCTTCTCTGATTCGAGACTGTTGGGGAGAAGATTGCCTTAAAAAATGCTGTTTTTCGGCAAGCAAGCTAAAAATACGCGCGCCGCGATGTCTATCATCTTTATATTTTCTCGAAAATAAATACTCTTTACTATATTTTGCGCGAACCTTGCAGTAGTCACCAAAACATGTGACAAAAGGAACTATATAGGCGTTATTCTCTGTGTCATAATCCTGTTGGTTGAGGAAATTCAACCATATAAAAGCTAAAATATAGCTAAGGTTAAATCCAAGAAAAAAAATAAAACAGATTTGTTTTTTGGATGCCTACAAGGAGATAGTATGAGCAAGTTTACTCGTGAAGAGGCTTTAGAATATCATCGCCTGAAAGGGAAACCCGGCAAAATTGAGGTTGTTCCCACAAAACCGATGGACACGGCGCGGCAATTAAGTTTGGCTTATTCCCCCGGCGTGGCGGTTCCTGTTGAAGATATTGCCGAGAATCCGGCGGATGTCTATGAATATACATCGAAAGGCAATTTGGTCGCGGTGGTTAGCAATGGTACTGCGATTTTAGGGTTAGGGAACTTGGGTCCCTTGGCATCAAAACCTGTTATGGAGGGAAAAGGAGTCCTCTTTAAGAAATTTGCAGATGTAGACGTTTTTGATATTGAAGTGGACGCATTGGATGTTGAGGAAATCATTAAGGTTGTGGCGGCTATTGCCCCGACTTTTGGTGGTATTAACCTTGAAGATATTAAAGCTCCGGAGTGTTTTGAAATTGAAACGCGCCTCAAGAAAATGCTTGATATTCCTGTTTTCCATGATGACCAACACGGGACGGCTATTATTTCTTCGGCGGGATTGATTAACGCCTTGGAGATTATTGACAAGAAAATCGGTGAAATTAAGGTTGTGGTGAATGGCGCGGGGGCTTCGGCTATCTCGTGCAGTAAATTAGCCATTCGACTTGGCGTCAATCCCGAAAATCTGATCATGCTCGATTCTCGCGGCGTTCTGCATACAGAACGTGAGGGCTTGAATAAATATAAAAAGGAATTTGTACGAGAAACCGACAAACGCACCCTAGCAGACGCAATGGTTGGCGCAGATGTTTTCTACGGTCTTTCGGTGGCTGGTGTTCTGACACAAGATATGGTCAAGACAATGGCAAAAGACCCTATTATTTTTGCAATGGCGAATCCTACACCAGAAATCATGCCCGAATTAGCCTTAGAAGTTCGCCCCGACTGCATTATTGCTACGGGACGCTCCGATTATCCGAACCAAATCAATAATGTTTTGGGATTCCCCTTTATTTTCCGCGGTGCGTTGGACGTACGCGCTACTTCTATCAATGAAGAGATGAAGGTCGCGGCGGTTAAGGCTTTAGCTGATTTAACCAAAGAGGACGTTCCCGACAGCGTCTTGCGTGCCTACAACAAAGAAAGTATGAAATTTGGGCGCGAGTATATTATCCCAGCCGCGCTTGACCCGCGCGTTTTGCTGTGGGAGGCACCCGCGATTGCCCAAGCCGCGATGGATTCCGGCGTAGCCCGCAAGATGATTGATATTGAAGAATATAAGAAAGAATTATCGTTCAAATTAGGCAGAGGTGCTCGTATGCACCACCTGATTATGAACAAAGCCAAATCTTCTGGGGGCACGAAGAGAGTCGTTTTTGAAGAAGGCGAGGAGCCAAAAATTATTCGAGCCGCTTTCCGCGTGCAAGATGAGGGTATAGGACATCCGATTTTATTAGGAAATGCGAAGAGAATCAAAGCGAGAATCGAAGAGCTAGCCCTTGAATTTGAGCCGGAGATTATCAATCCTCGTGATAAGGATAGGCGCGAAAAATATGGCAAAGCCTATTTCACCATGCGCCAGCGCAAGGGGATGTCTCAAACTTATGCTCAAGAAGTTATGCGCCGTTCTAATGTTTTTGCCCCGATGATGCTTCACATGGGCGAAGCGGACGCAGTTGTTTCCGGTCTTACCTACGACTATCCCGATGTAATTCGTCCCGCACTAAAAATCCATCACACCGCAGAAGGCACAAATCAAGTTGCCGGACTTTATATAATGATTGTAGACTCGCGTGCCTATATTTTTGCAGACACCACCGTTAATATCGACCCCAGCGCGGAAGACTTAGTGGAAATTGCCCGCCTAGCGGCAGATTTTGCCAAATCTATAGAAATTGAGCCACGCGTTGCCTTCCTTTCCTTCTCTGATTTTGGTGCCACACCACACCCGTTTTCTAATAAAGTATCTAAAGCCGTTAGGTTGATGAAAGAACAGTATCCGGACATCCCCGCTGACGGTGAAATGCAAGCAGATACCGCCGTTGTTGCCAGCTTCATTGAAAAGCACTATCCCTTTAGCAAGGTCAAAGATGCCAATGTGCTTATTTTCCCCTCCCTTGATGCGGCAAATATCTCCTATAAATTGCTTGCTCGATTAGGCAAAGCAAAGGCGATAGGACCCATCCTCGTTGGGATGGGTGCTCCCGTCCACGTTTTGCAACAAGGTGATGAAGTGAACGATATTGTAGAAATCGCCGCGGTTGCTGTGATTGATGCAATGAGCCGAGAATAAAATCTGTTTTTCTTGTAAATTAGACCTCAAGTGTTTTCAAAACACTTGAGGTCTTTGTTTTTTAACTTGACTCTCACCTTACGACATATATAATAAGCGCATATAAAAAACGAACTCGAAGACAAGTACCTACGCAACCGTTCAGAGAGCCATCGGCAGTGCGAGATGGTCGGCAAAGTAGCGAAATCCACTTCGATCGGTGTTTCAGACACTACGTTGCTCTTGTAGAGATTGCCATTGGCATCATAAAAGAGTCGGGCACGCCCGTTATCGCGTCATAGAGGTTATTTTCACTCTTGAAAATAACGAAAGCAGGTGGCACCACGAGCGCCCCTCGTCCTGCTGTGAATCGGGGCGTTTTTCTTTTTTTAAGACTTTAGATCTGAATTACCTAAA
>CAZERH010000122.1:0-6167 GCA_964515535.1 uncultured Anaerolineaceae bacterium | reverse complement strand
TCAAGATTGCCAATCGGCGTGGAAACGATATATAAGGTGTTCATAAATGAATTGTATCACTGCACTTATAGAAACCCACAAATCGAACAAATTAAAATACGAGCGACATGACACTTTTTAGGACTTTTGCTTTTGAGCTAGAAAAGAGGGTGCATCGCACCAAAATGATAAGAATTTGCTCTTCGATGGGCAAAATACTTGTCAATTAGCCTCTTTTTGTCGAAGTTGGTGCGATGCACTACTGCTTGAGCGAAAGTCCTACTTATAAAACTTGTGCGTTTGTTATTGCTGATTAAGTCCTTGACTTAGATTTCATAGGATGCTATTATGGTACGCGTAACATGATACGCATACCATAAAGAGATAACTTGCCTATGTCCACCATTCGGGATGTTGCTAAATTAGCCGAAGTAGCCCCTATTACCGTCTCGCGCGTAATCAATAATTCCGATTATGTGAGTCAGGCGACCAGAACGCGCGTAGAAACAGCTATCAATGAGTTGGGCTATATTCCTAATACGCTGGGGCTAAGTTTGCGCTCTAAGCAGACGATGACCTTAGCTGTGGTGATTACGGATATTACCAATCCTTTTTGGACAACGGTGACGCGGGGGATAGAAGATATAGCGCAAGCGAACGGATATTCAACTGTTTTATGTAATACAGATGAATCGGACGATAAACAAGAGCAATATCTCCAAATGCTTTTGCAGAGGAGAGTGGATGGCATATTATTAGTGCCTACATCAAGTAGCCCCGAACCGATTAAGCTCGTAAAAAAACAAAATATCCCTATTGTTTTGATGGATCGTCATGTTTCAGGGGTGGATGTCGATATTGTTCGCTCTGATTCAGAAGAGGGGGCTTATTTGATTACGGAACACCTTTTATCTTTGGGGCATCAACGAATTGTGATGCTCTCTGGTCCACAAAATATATCAACATCTATTGACCGCGTAGCCGGATATCGTCATGCACTGCATGATGCAGGATTGCCAGAGATAGCCGAGGAGGTTATTTGGGGCGAATATACTCAAGAGTCCGGTTATAAAATGGCAGAAGAAATGCTGACAAAACTTCCCGATACGACCGCTTTGGTTACCGCAAACAATTTTATCGCCATCGGTGCGATGAAATTTTTAAATGAAAAAGATATACGCGTTCCAGAGGATATTGCTTTAGTGACTTTAGATGATATTCCCTCAACTTTTACAATATCCCCGTTTTTTACCGTTGCAATGCAAACAGCCTTAGAGATAGGAAAACAAGCAACTCAATTGCTCCTCAATCGCGTAAAAGGCACAACAAATCTTCCTTGTCAAGAAATTATATTGCCGGTTGAGATGATTGTTAGAGCGTCAAGCGGAGAGATGCTGACGCAGAACGATATGGCTTAGATAAATAATTTATACGTTTAGATTTTCTGTTTGGCATGTGCGAAGTGCCGCAAAACTTTTTCTTACTAGCGAGGTTTACCCATGAGTGAAGTTTTAATCAAAATGGAAGGAATTGAAAAAAGATTTCCAGGAGTCCTTGCATTAAATCAAGCCAGCTTCGAGTTGCACGCCGGTGAAGTGCATGCTTTGGTCGGCGAGAACGGCGCGGGTAAATCTACTTTAATGAAAATTATCGGGGGAATTTACAGCAAAAACGCAGGGCATCTTTATGTTAACGGTCAAGATGTAGACATTCAAAACCCGCGTATGGCTCAAAACTTGGGCATTAGTATTATTCATCAAGAATTGAATCTCATGCCTCACCTCACCATCGCACAAAATATATTTATCGGGCGTGAACCGAGAGAAAAAATTGCTTTTATCGTGGATGATAAAACCACAAATAAAGAAGCAAAACGTCTTTTTGAAATGCTTAGCCTGAACTTAGACCCTAATACAAAAGTTGCTGATCTCACCGTTGCCAAACAACAAATGGTCGAAATTGCCAAAGCCTTGTCATTTAACGCAAAAGTATTAATTATGGATGAGCCGACCGCCGCACTCACCGATTCGGAAATCGAAGACCTTTTTGCGGTTATTCGGCAACTTCGTGAAAAGGGCGTGGGGGTTATCCATATTTCACATCGTTTAGAAGAGTTGAAACTCATAGCAGATAGAGTCACTGTCATGCGTGACGGGAAAACGATTGACACATTAACCATTGAAGAAGCCAATATAGACAAAATTATCAGCTTGATGGTCGGGCGAACTATTTATGAAGCGGAACCGGAAATTCCGGAAAACCCCAGTGAAGAAATTGTGCTGGAAGTTCGTAATCTCAACCGCGGAAAGATATTGAGAGATATTAACTTTGTCTTAAAGAAGGGCGAAATTTTAGGCTTTGCCGGTCTGATGGGCGCGGGACGCACAGAAGTGGCACGCGCAATTTTTGGCGCAGATAGTTTTGTCTCCGGCGACATTTATATCAAGGGCAAAAAAACTCCGATAAAAACGCCGAAAGATGCGGTTACTTATGGCATTGGCTATTTATCTGAAGACCGCAAACGGTATGGACTCATGTTAGGGATGGATATTACGGAAAATACGGCAATGGCGAGCATGAAAAAATTCCTAAAGAATTATGTTTGGGTCAACTTCAAGAAAACAGTCAATACAAGCAAAGAAATGGTGGAAGCTCTTAATATAAAAACGCCCGGTATCACTCAAAAAGTCAAATTTTTATCCGGTGGAAACCAGCAAAAAGTGGTTATCGGCAAATGGCTAACCGCCGATACCGATATTCTGATTTTTGATGAACCCACACGCGGCATTGACGTGGGTGCTAAAAGTGAAATTTACAAATTGCTCAACGATTTGGTTGCGCGCGGCAAATCTATTATTATGATTTCCTCCGAATTGCCCGAAATTTTACGCATGAGTCACCGTGTGGTGGTGATGTGCGAAGGCAGAATTACAGGCACTTTATCGGCACAAGAAATGACACAAGAAAAAATTATGAGATTTGCCACAATGCGAGGCGATATAACGCAATAAAATCGGATTGACTGCTCCGCAACCGCGCCGCCCCTGATTTTATCTTGCGTGCCGAGGGTCAGCATTTTTTTTGAGTGAAGAATGTTCTGCTCACGCTAGGCATCCGGCTTGGTCACGGCACTCAAGCCAAAAACGCGTGCGATACGCATATCTATATCCTATAAAACTTTCTAATGGAAAAATACTATGAAAAATAACGCCCTATCTACCAACAATTTATTCCGCTCCGATGCTATGCAACGATTTATGGCTTTTGGTGCTTTAATAGTTTTGGTTATCGGCTTTTCGGTTGCCTCTCCTTATTTTCGCACTTTTGACAATTTTGTCGGCATCTTGCTGGCGACATCTGTTAACGGTGTCCTTGCTTTAGGGGCAACTTTTGTCATCATTACCGCTGGAATTGATCTTTCAGTGGGCACGGTGATGACTTTTTCGGCGGTGATGACGGGCGTTTTTATTACCAATATGGGGTTGCCTATTCCCATTGGTGTGATTGGCGGTGTTTTGGCGGGGAGTTTTGCCGGCTTTTCTAACGGTATCATGATTTCTCGGATGAAAATTCCACCTTTTATTGCTACTTTAGGGATGTTATATATCACCAAAGGACTTTCTTTGATTATTTCGGGGCTTAAACCAATTTATTTTAATGATACGCCCCTTTTTAGAGAAATGGCTATGGAGTCGTTATTGGGGAAAATCATACCCGGTTTTGATGTGCCGAACGCAGTGTTGATTTTATTCGGAGCCGCATTTTTAGCGCATATTATTTTAACTCGCACAATTTTGGGACGTTATACTTTTGCGCTGGGAAGTAATGAAGAAGCTACTCGTCTTTCGGGGGTTAATGTAAATGTCTGGAAAACGGCAGTTTATACCTTAGCCGGTTTTTTCAGCGGCATTGGCGGTATTTTGATTGCCGCTCGTCTTAATTCTGCTCAACCTGCTCTTGGTGCGGGATACGAGTTAGATGCTATTGCCGCTGTTGTGATTGGCGGCACATCTTTGAGTGGGGGTGAAGGAACAATATCCGGCACTATTATCGGTGCGTTTATCATCAGTACTCTTACCAATGGTCTGCGTATTCTCTCTGTACCCCAAGAGTGGCAGATTGTTATCACCGGAGGCATTGTTATAGCGGCTGTCTTTATGGATATTTTGCGTCGTCGTCGCTAAAAAACAACTGTAATATCGAAAAAAAGGAGGTTGCTATTTGCTAAATTTTTAAAAACGTTGAATAACCTTTTATGCAAGTCTAACTATTAAATAAGGAGAAAGAAAATGAGTAAGAAAATTAGCGCAGTATTGGGCATTTTGATTGTTCTCAGCTTGGTTCTGGCAGGATGTTCCGCCCCTGAAGCGGCACCGGCAGAAGAAACCGCACCTGAAGCAGATGCTCCCGCAGAAAAACTTTATATCCCTGTAATTTCTAAAGGCTTTCAGCACCAATTTTGGCAAGCGGTAAAATCCGGTGCCGAACAAGCCGCAGTCGATTATGACGTAGAAATCACTTTTGAAGGTCCTGAATCTGAAGCTATGGTTGACAAACAAGTTGAAATGTTCCAAACCGCTTTGGATAAGAATCCTGCCGCGATTTGTTTAGCCGCAGTTGATTCAAAAGCCTTTGAACCGTTGCTAGAAAAAGCGCAAGAAGCCGGTATTCCTGTAATCGGTTTTGACTCTGGTGTTGATAGCGATATTCCGCTCAGCACAGCCGCAACCGACAATGTCGCCGCCGCTGCTTTAGCCGCAGATATGATGGCTGAACTCATTGGTGGTAAAGGTGAAGTTGCTGTTATTTCTCACGATCAAACCAGCCGAACCGGTATTGACCGCGTTGATGGTTTCGTAAACCGCATTGCAGAAGAATATCCCGACATCACCGTTGTTGACGTTCAATACGGTGGCGGTGATCATCTTAAATCCACCGATTTAGCGAAAGCTATTATCCAAGCTCACCCTGACATCAAAGGTTTCTTTGGTGCTAACGAAGGTTCCATCATCGGTGTTTTGAATGCCGCGGCAGAACTTGATATGGAAGGTGATTTGGTAATCATCGGTTACGATGCTGGCAAACAACAAATGGATGCTATTCGTGCCGGAACAGAAGCAGGTGCGATTACCCAAAGCCCCGTTGGCATTGGCTACAAATGTGTTGAAGCCGCAGTAAAAGCCTATAACGGCGAAGAATTGCCCACCATGATTGATACCGGTTTCTACTGGTACGATGCTGATAATATCGACGATCCCGAAATTCAAGCCGAACTCTACGAATAATAAAAAGTAGATAAGCTAATCTAATTACAGGGATTGTTCGGTAAGAACAATCCCTGTTTTTAAAAAAGTCAAAAAATAGGCATGGAGATTAGTATGTCCGGTTTATTGCTCGGCATTGATGTAGGAACATAT
This sequence comes from uncultured Anaerolineaceae bacterium, assembly GCA_964515535.1. Taxonomy (GTDB): domain Bacteria; phylum Chloroflexota; class Anaerolineae; order Anaerolineales; family Villigracilaceae; genus Desulfolinea. The sequence continues at coordinate 771 of CAZERH010000122.1, read as the reverse complement.
AGCAGTAAAGGTGTCCTCACAGAAGCAGATGGCACAGTCCTGAAAACACATATAGTCGAACATAAGATGGATATTCCCCAACAGGGCTGGGCAGAACAAGACGCGGACGCGGTCTGGTGGGCGGATGTCGTTTCAATTTGCAAGGTCTTGCTGGATGGCTCTCCTTACTCAGGTGAAGATGTGGCGGGAATCGCGTTAAGCGCGATTGGACCTTGCGTGCTTCCCCTAGACGCTGGCGGGAATCCCTTGCGACCGGGCATTCTATATGGCGTAGACACCCGCGCCAGTGCTGAAATCGACTATCTGAACGATAAATTAGGCGAAGACACAATCTACGAATTTTCGGGGATGACACTTAGCAGTCAGGCGGCAGGACCTAAAATTTTATGGATCAAAAATAACGAACCGGAGATTTGGGCAAAAACGGCTCATATTACAACCGCCAGTAGCTATTTGGTCTATCGCATGACAGGCGAAAAAGTGATGGATCGCCACACAGCGGCTCACTTTATGCCTTTAATCGATACTAAAACGCTTGAATGGTCAGATCGTTTTTCAGATGAAATTATAGATATAGAAAAATTACCAAAATTAGCGTGGAGCGATGAAATCGCAGGAGAAGTTAATCAGGCAGGTGCAAAAGAAACTGGACTTAAAGTAGGCACTCCCGTTGCTGTTGGTGCGGTAGATGCTTTGAGCGAGGGGATTAGCGTTGGCGTAACCAACCCCGGCGACCTGATGATTATGTACGGTAGCACAGCCTTCTTTATC
>CAZERH010000121.1:5094-6196 GCA_964515535.1 uncultured Anaerolineaceae bacterium | reverse complement strand
AAAACTCCATCGCTTTATGGCGCATGACGACGCTTTCGACCAAGCCAATGCCGAGCATTAACGAGACCAAGCCGCTCCCCCCGTAGCTGATGAAGGGCAGAGGCAAGCCCGAAACAGGGATGATATTCAGATTCACGGCGATATTGACCGCTCCTTGAAAAAATATCAGAGCCGCTACGCCAAACGCGATCGACGATCCGGCTGTATCCCGCGAGAGTTGCGCGGCGCGTATACATCGCCATAAAATAAATGCCAAAGTCGCGATAACAATCAGCGCGCCGATGAATCCGAATTCTTCGGAGATTGCCGAGAAAATAAAATCGGTGTGGCGTACTTTTAGGAAGCGAAGTTGAACTTGAGACCCTTGCCCATAGCCTTTACCATCCAGACCGCCCGAACCGATGGCGATAAGGGCTTGTTGGATATTATAGGTTTCGCCGTAGGTGGCGTTGGGGTCGGGAAAGATGAAAGTAAGCACGCGTTGGCGTTGATATTCCTGCAAAAACGGGAAACCAAGAACAACCAGAGCAATGCCACCCAAAGCAAAAGAGCCGAGATGCTTAATGCGTAAACCGTTCATCCAAGTCATTATCCCCCAAATAACAATAATCACAATCACGTTGCTCAAATTCGGTTGGAGTAAAATCCAGATGGTTAATCCCATCATCCAAAGTAGACTGCCGATAATCCAGCGGAGGTCGCGGGGTTCATTATCCGTTTGCCTAAAATAACGCGCCAAAATGAGAATAACGACCAATTTTGCTAATTCTGTAGGTTGAATAAAAAGTGCACCAAGTCTAAACCAGCGCGCCGCTCCAAAAACTGCATGTGCGCTCATAAATAGAAAGATGAGCAAAACCATCATTACGAGGTAAATAGGACGGTAAAGAGCGAGCCAATAGTTATAGTCAATGGAGGCAACTAGCAAAATAACAGCCAGACCGAGTGTCGCGAAAATAGTTTGGCGGTTGGGATAATCTGCTAATTCTGCGTTCCCTGCTACGGCAGAATCGATCATCGCGATGCCAAAAGCGATTGCCAGCACAACAGCACCGAGCAACCAAAAATCAAAATGTCGCCACGAGACGTTTTTTAGCATAGG
>CAZERH010000121.1:0-4994 GCA_964515535.1 uncultured Anaerolineaceae bacterium | reverse complement strand
TTGCAACTCTTCTACCGCCCTCGTCTACTCGCCGCCACAATAGGAATGTCTGCGATTAAGCGTTGCTCTCGACCCTCACGCGCAATATCTATATTTACGGCATTCGGGTCAATCGCAATATGGCGTGAAATCACCTCAATCAACTCGTCTTTAAGAGCTTCTAATTGGACGGGCGTAATATCGGTACGGTCGTGGGTAAGCACAAGTTGCAACCGCTCTTTTGCGCTTTGTGCGCTTTTTTTCTCGCTACCAAACACTTTTTTGAAAAAACTCATCTCAATTCCCTCCTGTTAATTTAGAAAGTTTATTCCAAAAGCCGCTCTTTTCTTCCAAATCCATAAAGGGGATCTCTTCCCCCGTTAGCCTCATGGCGATATTTCTAAACGCCTGCCCCGCTCGACTATCTTTATCTAAAGATACCGGCATTCCCTGATTAGCGGCTACGAGAACGGATTTATCTTCCGGCACTACACCAATCAACCCTATAGCCAAAAGGTCAAGGATATCTTCGGTTGAGAGCATCTCCCCTTTTTTGACCATCTCGTAATTTACGCGGTTCACAATCAAATCGGGGCTACCTTTCCCCTCGGCTTCCAAAATGCCAATCACGCGGTCAGCATCTCGCACGGCAGAGATTTCGGGATTCGTCAACACCAGCACGCGGTCTGCGGCGGCAATCGAGTTCTTGAAGCCGCGCTCAATCCCCGCGGGCGAATCGATGAGTACCCAATCCACTTCTGAGCGCAGTTCATCGCCCAAACGGATCATATCGCTGGGAGAAAGCGCGTTTTTGTCCCGCGTCTGCGCGGCGGGAATCAGAAACAAGCCGGAGACGCGTTTGTCGCGAATCATCGCCTGACGCAATCTACACCGCCCCTCCACCACATCCACAATATCGTAAACGATGCGGTTTTCCAATCCCATAATTACGTCCAAATTTCGCAAGCCGATGTCGCCATCCACGCAAACCACTTTATGCCCCAGCGAAGCCAGCGCAATACCCAAACTGGCAATCGCGGTCGTTTTGCCCACGCCACCTTTTCCCGATGTAATTGTTATAATTTTTGCACTCATAAATTCACCTGTTTTTTTGTAGAGAATTTCTACCAGACTTCTGTGTGAAACTTGTCATCTTTATAGAAAATTTTAACCGTTTTTTTGGACTTCTCATCGTCAACCGGATTCCTGATCTCGGACGCAATCTGCAACCGAGACGGGGTCATCGTTAACGCGCAAATGAAAGCCTCCGCGTTTTGGGCTTGATGCTCGCCATCAATATCCGCTCCGGCGTAAACAGATCCACGCAAGCGTCCCCACACGAGGATATTGCCCCCCGCAACAACCTCTGCTCCGGGATTCACATCTCCAACCACCACGATATTTCCGCTATATGTCACCCGCGCACCGGAGCGAAGCGTTTTTTGTACCCACAGCGCAGAATCGTCTTTGCCTGTAGTAATTTTCTGCGCTTTTTTACGCGATATGTCGTTTGGGCGTTGCTTCGAGATGCGCGTTGCCAACCCCAGCAACTGCGCCGTATTCACCGTTTGCGGCGATTCGCTAACAACCGCCCAAAGAGAAATATCCCGTTCAGATAATTCGTCACGCAAACTTGTCATACTGGCTACGCGCAAGACGTGAAAGCCAACATCAAGTGCTAGTTTTGCGCCTGTAAAAAAAGCCGAACGTTCATCTATTTGCGTAAAAAGTAAGGCTCTTATATAGTCCCAGTCGCCCTCGCCAAGAGAGATGAGCAAGCCATCGCGCAGACCTTTGATTTGAATGAGGGAGGAGTAAGTGGGCATAGCAATAAAATATATTCCGTGTTCTGTGAAAAAAAAGGATGTCTTAAAATCTATGGCGAATTATAGCATGAAGCGCGAATGGGTTCATTTCAGGAGTAGGGTAAAAATCGCTAGTGCGATTGCCGCACGGAGAGTTTCTTTAGCCCCCGCCGCCCTCTGCTAAATCTATTTTCTTTAATTCAAAATAGGCTTCCATAACTCGCCCTACAACCGGTCCCGCAACGCTGGCACCCTCACCACCGTTATACATAAATGCCATGATGATAATTTCAGGGTCGTCAAATGGGGCATAAGCCAAAGTCCATGAATGGGTGGGCCAATTCCCAAAAGTACAGCGATTAGCCTTGAGGGCAACATCGTCACAGTATTCGGCTGTGCCCGTTTTTCCCGCTACAGCAACCGGGAAATTGCCGAAAACATCATTAAGCGTGCCGTATAGCGTATTCGTCACCGCAAGCCGCATTCCGTTTTGGATTTGCTGGACAACATAGGGGTCTACTGTGCTTTTTGTATCCATTTCTAAACAGTAGCCATCAGCACAGTCAAAATTTGTAATCAGGGGGGTTTCTGTTATATCCCATTTTAGTCTTGGCACAAAAGGACGCAGTACTCGTCCGGCATCGTCCAACTCTTGATAAACAACGGTGGGTTGCATCAACTTTCCATCATTGGCTATCGTTGCACCGGACATAAGAACCTGCAAAGGGGTGGCTAAAACATATCCCTGCCCCACACTGGCTATATAAGTATCTCCCGTTGACCAGTTCTCGCCCTGATTGATACGCTTCCATTGCGGCGAAGGAATTAGCCCGTCCGCTTCTCCGGGGAGTTCTATGCCGGAGGGTGCGCCATATCCCAACGCACGCGCATATTCTCCTAAACGCAAGATGCCCAAACCTTCCGGAATTTCGTCTTTGTAGCCACCACCCAGCTTATAAAAACAAACATTGCTGGAGTAGGCAATACAGTGCAAAAAATCGATTGTGCCAAAACCATCCGGGTTTTTATCATAAATCCAATCTACGAAAGGACGTTCTCTGCCGGGGTCGTTCGGGGAGAATTTTTCTGTGAGGATAAGTTGACCGGGGGCTTGGATAACTTGGTCTACCGTGACAACACCTTCGTTTAATGCGCCTGTTGCGGTAGAGAGCTTGAAAACCGATCCCGGAGGATATTCGCTGGAGATGGCATTATTTAACAGAGGATGCCGCGGGTCTTCACTAAGTTGTTGGTAATAATATGCGGGGATAAACCTCGCCAAGCGATTGTTTTCGTAAGAGGGATAAGAGACCATCGCCAAAATTTCTCCTGTTTTCGGATTCATGGCAATGGTCACGCCGCTGGAGATGCGGATTTTTCCAAAATATCTATTCCACCCCGCTATTTCATCGAGTAATGCACCCTCGGCGGCTTGTTGTAAGCGAATGTCTATAGAGAGGCGCACGTTTCGCCCCGCGATGGGTTGAATAGGTGGCTCAAGGTTGCGAAGTTCTTTCCCCGCTACGTCAACTTCGACAACTTTCTTTCCATTTGTTCCGGCAAGAATATCTTGGAGAGTGGATTCTACGCCCGCATAGCCGATTTTGTCGCGTCCGGCGATAAAGCCTAGCTCTTCGTAAGTGTCCACTTGAGAGGCGGGGATGGGTCCGAGAAACCCGATGATGCTGGCGGTTAGGGAGCCAGTAGGGTAGTCTCGGATCGGGTCAATTGCTAGGGAAACGCCAAGCCAGCCCACGGCACGTTCGCGCACGATGCGTGCGGTTTCTTCGTCCACATCACATTTGATTGGAACAGGTCTGTAGGGTGCGAGCGAATCCCCCAATTCCACTAACTGCGCGATTCCCGGTCCCGGCACACAGGCGGCGAAAAGTTTTGCATCATCCACCGTTCCGCTGTTGACGGGGACATCAATAATTTTAGAAAGTTCTCGATAGATATGTTGAATATCCGCTATGTCGTCCGGGAGATAAGCGGGAGTGATGACAATATTATAGGAGGCAACATTGCGTGCTAAAATCACACCTTTTCGGTCATAAATAATGCCGCGCGAGGTAGGGATGCTGATTTCACGCGTGTAGTTATCTTCGGCACTCACGAGCCAATTTTTTCCTTCAAGAATTTGTAAATTCAGAAGGCGAAAAGCCAAGAGCACAAAAACGAGCAGTGCCATAAGGTAAAAAATCAAAACCCGCCACGGTTCTGTGCGAAAATCATCTGGTCTATTTGAATTCATTGCACATCCTCAATATCGTAAACCCATACGGCAAGGTCGCGAAATATAGGGTAAGCCGGAAGTGCTAAGAATAAATTGATGAAAAGACTGGGCAAAGTGACCACGCTTAGCGCGTCTGCAATAGACATGGGGCTACCTAATAGACGTAGAACCAAAATTGATAAAAGATGCACCGTTAGCGTCCCTAAAAAAACGAGTAAAAAAATTGCTAATATAGGGGCTTGCCAAATACGCCGCACCATGAGCCGTGCCAAGGCAACCGTGAGCAGATATCCAATCGGAGGGACAAACCAGGGAAGAGCTGATGACCAGCCTACGAGAAGCCCGCCGAAAATCGCCCAATGCCAAGATGTTTCAACGTCTTTTTGTAAAGACCACGCCGCGATTGCGACAAGCATTAAATCGGCGTAGCCGCCCAGTAACGAAATGCGGCTAATAATTGCTGTTTGAATAATAAGAATCAGCGAGAGGAGTGGAAGCGCGATTAGTTCTATCACTTGCTAGGGGGTCTCTTCCGGGGTTAGCGGTGCAATATCTATCGGTTTGAAGTTCATAATTACCAAAACGATTTCGAGGCGTGAAAAATCTACCGTAGATTGCACCGAAGCCTGCTGAAAAAGTTGATAATCACGCGCTCGAAGGTTAAACAACTGTCCAATAAGAAGATCCGGGGGGTAGTTGCCTCCCAAGCCAGAAGTAAGAACAACATCCCCTTCTTGGACTTCAACGTCTTGCGAAATCATTTCAAGAGCGAGGTCGCCTGTTACTGAGCCGACCAAGGTGGCGTCTGTATCTGCGTTTTGCAAGCGAACATTTACGGCAGACATTGGATCTGTGATCAATTGAACACGCGCCGCGTTCGCAATAACCGCGTCAATGCGACCAATTAATCCTTGATTTGTAACAACCGGCATGCCGCGTCGAAGTCCATCACCGGAACCACTGTTGATAATTAT
>CAZERH010000120.1:3031-6216 GCA_964515535.1 uncultured Anaerolineaceae bacterium | reverse complement strand
GACTCGCAGGGTAGCCTGCGCTACAGGTCCTGTTGCCTGAAGAGCTAAATCCATGCGCCCTTGTCCGCGCCCCGAACGATGATTCTCCGGGTAATGCGAATATTGAAAGTTGAATCCCGCGGCGATGCTTGTCTCCCCATCCACAACGAGAATTTTTGTGTGTCCGTGGGGCCAAGAACCTTCATAGTTGGCAATTTGCAAATCCCAACCGATTTCAGGGTTACTCATCATTGGCACGCCTGCATCACGCAAGTCATTAAAAACATCCCAAACCTGACTAATAAAACGAGAAGCTGTAAGTTCCGGAGGATTATCAAGCAGAATTTTTACACTTATTCCACGCGGATATTGGGAAGGATTCGCTTCTAACTGGTCGTAAAGCTCTTTAATGGCTCTTGCGACAACGGTACCGGGGTTATCCGGGTTATCCACATCCAAGTCAGAGTCATACCACATGGTGGAGTAAACCACTTCATATTTCGTATCCCTTATCAAACCTGCCAATTTCCCAAAACTACCATCGGGCGCAGGGGATTGCAGGCTAAACTCAGGAACGGGATTAGGTGCGTAAATGATCCGATCATATCTGTTTTTGCAATAAGGAACTTCATAATCCGGCGGGTGAAACTCACCTGATTCAGCCACGTCTAACACAACCTGACCAACACGTAAAAGCTCAACACCTTCACAACTATAAGGTACATGCGCTATATAATTAAGAGCTATGTCGCCTTGATAAAGTAAATGTAAATGATTATCCTTTCCCACCGCAAGTGCTGGTTGGTGGGTAATATCGGGTTGCGCTACAATCGTTGGCAATGACCAACTTTGCCCTTCACCAATTCTCTCACTCTCAAAAAGAATCTGATTCTCTCGGAAAACGCCATCCACGTTTTCAATACGATTCGAATACCAAAGCAAACGCAAAGTCTCGCCTTGCGCAAGACTTGGGCGACCCACGCATCCGGCAAAATCAATTTCACTAGCCCCTTGCGCCTCTTGCCAATAATTTAGTCCCATGTCCTCATCACACCATGCCACATGCGCTCCCTCTGTGGTCACAAAAATTCCGGGGTTTTCACCAACGCCAATTTTGAGAGGCGTATCCCAATTTTGATTGCTATATTCACTTAAATAAATTTCTTGGGAGGGGATATCTGTAAAGACCAGCGAAAAACCACCTTGTGGATTTGCAGATAAGCGCGCTTGCCCCAACATAGCATCACCCGAAACACACCCGGATGATGGACTGGGTGAGGCATCTGAAACATGCCAACTGCTATAAGGCAGGCTTGCCGACCCCGTTCCCCAAACGAGCATAATCTCATCCGAGTTGCTGATGGCGAGGGCTGGGTCTTGATTTTGCCATTCTTCGGGAGGCGAAACACAGCTTGGGTCTGCGGGGATGGGTAAAATAACAGGGTCTGTACACTGCCCATCGGCGCATCTCAAGTAGAGGATCGCGTTCGTCCCGCTTGCTTCTTCCATCCAAATAAGGTGAACATCTCCCCCGCTATCCATCACAACCTGCGGAGCTGAGGAAGTCGCATCCGTTTTAGAAAGATTTTCAGGCTCCGTCCAATTTTTGGCAATCCCCTCATCATTTTCCTGCGCCGTAGAGAGATAAATCTCACCATCTTTCGCCCAAACAGCTACGAGCGCACCAAAATCTGTTGCAAATATCGCGGGTTGTTCGGCTTGATCCAGCAAGGATCGCGGTTCCGACCAATGCGTACCTATCGTATGAGAATCCAGTTTTTTTGAGAGATTCGCTTTTGCCGACCCTAGCGGGGACATGGAAAAAAGCCGGATAAGAAAATAAATAATTGCGATGAAGAGAAGTGTGCCCCAAAAGCCACGTTTGAGATAAAACCGACTGTTTTTGAACTCGTTAAGTTTACGCGCCAGAAAAGTGATATTGATGGATTTGTCGCGACCCTCATCATATCCCCTCTCGATTCCGAAACTGTAGAGCACCCCTAAAAAGAGACCGCCAACAACGCCAAAAAGAACAAACCAAAGTAACCAGAGCAAAGGGTTTTCGCCACTGATATTGAGGATATAAAAATAATGCCAAACCCTGAAGCCAATGATCATGCCAGCGAAACCAAAAGCGAAGGCATTATACGCGCCAAAACGTAAACGGTTACGCCCATAGGTGGCAACGCCAAGTATATTGCCGCTCACAAGACCAAAGATAGTGCCCACAAAGGCGAAGCTAAGAATTATGCTTAGCGGGGAGGGAGATGCCGAACTGTAAAATGCAAAGGTTGAGATTAAGAAGGTCAGCGGGTAAAGAACAAGCGCAAAACTGATTCCAAATCCGAGTGCGCCATAAGAGGCGTATCTACGTTTGCGGTGCGTACCGTCTGCATAGCTGAGGGCTAACCCGCCCACAGCACCTGCAAGCGCACCACCAAGCGCAATGAAGAAAAACACAAGGACTAGGGCTATAAAGAGATGCTGAGTAGCGAAGAGATTAGTAACTAGCTCAACAAAGCGACTGCGCTCTATCAGACCCAAAAAGATGATGGCAAGAGGCATCCCTAAGCCAAAGCCTAGGGCGGAGATTAATCCAATACGAAGATGTGTACGAAGGTTGATTTTTTTCATAAAATAGGCTCGTTTCTTAAAAAGGAATGCTCAAAGAATACTTTAGTCTGGCAATAAAAGCAAGAAATTTTAGCACTAACGAATGTACAAGTTTTAATAAGTAGGACTTTCGCTCAAGCAGTAGTGCATCGCACCAACTTCGAAAAAAAAGATGCTAGGGGTAGTTCATTCGTCTTTTTCTCTCTGGTTTTGTGCCAGAAATCTACGCTTCGTTGTTGCTGAAGAAATTCATAAAAATACCGGCAACGCCAAATGAGAAACTTACACCATAGACGCACCTATCATTTTCTGCCGAAACTAGACGAAAATCATATAATTCAGGTATAATGTCATAGACCTTACAGATACGCAAGTTTCAAATAATTCTGTGGGCATAAAACAATTGTTTTCTACAAAAGGAGAAAAGAAAAAAATGAATTCAGATAATGCACTTTCAGGTTCTTGGGTCATCCCTTGGTGGGCGACTTTATTACAAGGTATATTTTCCATCATACTTGGTATGTTATTACTAACTAACCCGCTAGCATCTACGTTGGTTATTGTACAATTTATTGGCATCTATTGGATGATTA
>CAZERH010000120.1:0-3021 GCA_964515535.1 uncultured Anaerolineaceae bacterium | reverse complement strand
TGGTATTTTCTCGCTAGTCGCCATTTTCATAGACAACTCCATGTGGGGCTGGAAATTATTCTCCGGCGTAATCGGTATTATGGCTGGGCTATCCATTGTAAAGCACCCTGTTTGGAGTGCCTTCCTTTTACCGGCTGTCATAATCATTTTCATGGGCGTCAACGGTCTCATCATGGGTGTCATTGGCTTTATCGGTGCTTTCAAAGGTGGCGGATGGGCGGCTGGCATTCTCGGTGCATTGAGTTTCCTTTTTGGTATCCTCCTGCTTGGTTCCCCCTTCATTGCTGGCTTGGCATTGCCTTGGGTTTACGGTATTCTGGCACTTGTTGGCGGTGTTGCCGCTATAATTGCTGCCTTCCAGCAACACAAGGCAGAAAAAGCTGTTGTAGCCTAATCAAATATGAGTAACACAAAAGAGACCCCTAAAAAGGCTTGGCGTGTTCGTACTAGCATCGCCGCGATTATCTTAATCGCGGCGATTGTGTTATTTCCTACCTCTGCCCAAGCTGAAAAGATTATAAAAACCAACGCCGTTCAAGCAGGCACAACAATCAATAATGATGTCTTTCTCACAGGAGAAAACCCACTTGTAGAAGGCACCATTAATGGCGATGTCTTCGTTCTCGGCAAAAACCTCACTATTAAAGGCGAAGTAAATGGAAGCGTTGTTGCCATAGCCGATAAAGTTAAGCTAGAAGGCAAAATCAGCGGCAATCTTTATGCCCTCACTGCCGGTTATGTGCAAAAAAGCGAAGCGGAAATCGAACGCAGTCTCTATCTCCTTGGCTTGAGCCTCATCCTTGAAAAAGACGCATCAATCGGGCGCGATCTCAACACAGTCACCCTCTCTGCGGGCTTGCGCGGCGATATTGGACGCGACACCAACGCCACCGTTGGACTTTTTGAGCTGTTTCGTCTCTTGCGCGAAAGCGTGAACCAAAGCATCACTGGGATCCCCTCTCCGGAACAATTCGCTCAAATAACACCTCCGAGAATTACCCAAAAATTGACTGATGCGCCTCGGCGCGCCCTTTTGCGACTGCCTGCCCCCGCAACATCTACCCCACTGATACGGTGGACGCTCGCCACATTAACGGCACTCGTCACATTCTTGATTGTGGGCTTGCTCGCGTTATGGATATTTCCCGCGCGCTTCCAAACTTGGGTGCGCAAACTTGAAGAAAGACCCTTGGCTTCAGCGGGATACGGAGCAATAGTCCTCATTAATGGGTATTTAATGCCCCTGTTGCTCGTTGCCCTTTTGGGCGGAGCAGTACTTGGTTTGCTCTATCTCTCCCTCCCTGCTTTGGCATGGATGCTTTTCTGGGGAGCCTTGGGCTTATTCGTTGCGATTTTTTCACTCTTCCTGATTGTGATCACCTTTTTGAGCAAAACCATTGTGGCTTATTGGGTAGGCGAATTCATTTTCAAAAAATTAGCCCCACAAGCATTGGAATATAAAATTTTCCCCTTGTTGCTTGGCTTACTTATTTACGTCCCCTTAGCCTCCATTCGCTATGTGGGATTTTTCATCGGTTTAGTTGTAACTCTGTTTGGGTTGGGTACGCTATGGTTGACGCGGAATCAAGCCAAAACCGAGCATGAAGCGGAAGTTGAATCTGCACAAGATGCAGAATCCGCTTAATCCAATCATCTAAACTTGTTTTTTCGATTATTTGAAATATCTTTCTAGTAAAGGAGAATTAAAATGAAACTTTTTATTCGATGGGTTGTTACTGCATTTTCTGTTTGGGTTGCCGCGTGGATTGTTCCCGGCATACGCATTGACGATTCTCGCGCGTGGATTGCTGTAGGTCTTATGGCGGCGGCGTTGGGACTTGTAAATATCTTCTTGCGCCCTTTGCTCACTTTTCTTTCATGCGGTTTCATTGCACTAACTTTGGGCTTATTCATGTTTGTTGTCAATGGGCTTGTTTTCTGGTCAGCCTCTTGGGTATCTGTCAATTGGTTTGGCGTTGGCTTTCATGTAGACAACTTGTGGGCGGCAATGCTTGGCTCTATTGTCGTCAGTATTGTTTCTTTCTTGATCACCATTGCACTTCCTGATCAAGCTACCTATCAAAACTAATTTTTTTGAATAAGATTGAACCCGTTCCCTTTTGGGGGCGGGTTCTTCTTGTCCCTTACTAAATACCTTGTACATGTGTCATACTAATACTAGCGATTGAGGCACGAGAGCACAATATTTCTGTACCATAGCTATTAAAGACGGATTTACAGGGAAATATCTCTTTGGGCTACTCATTTGGCTTTTAAGAGTGGAAGTTATTATTCATAGTTCCTTATTTATACAGCGAGCATTTTCAGAGGCTTAGTTAAGAATGGAATCATTTGATCAAATCCCCATAGAATTGGCTTATGTTTTGACCGTGGCTTTTGCGCTTTTATCATCCGAGATAGGATACCGTTTTGGTTTATGGCTTCATAAGCGCAATCCCGAGTTAAAGAAAGATTCATCAACAGGTGCTTTGGTTGGCGCACTTTTGGGTTTGTTGGCATTTTTACTCGCATTTTCAACCGGTTATACACTCGATCAATTTCAAAAACGGCGTGCGCTGGTGGTTGCAGATGCAAATGCTATCGGCACCGCTTACCTGAGAGCTGATTACCTTGACGAAAAACAAGGAAACGAAGCCAAAGAATTACTGTCTGAATATATTAATTTGCGTCTCTCCCCTATAGATGAAATAACGCTAGATGCGTTTTTGATTCGCACAGAAGCAATACAAAACAGCCTCTGGGATATTGCAGTAACTGAAGGACGAAAACACCCTACTTCTGTCATTGTTTCTCTTTACGGAGAAGCTATTAACGATTTGATTGATGTGCATGGTTCACGCTTGGCGGTTGTTAAGGGGTCACGTCTCCCCACGTTGGCGTGGCTTATGCTTTATGGAATTGTCTTTGTCTCTTTTCTGCTAGTTGGTGTAGCTAGTAGCGTAGAGGGAAATAGAAATTTTTTCACACTCGTATTATTCGCTTTAGGTTTCGCGACAGTAT
>CAZERH010000119.1:0-6277 GCA_964515535.1 uncultured Anaerolineaceae bacterium | reverse complement strand
GTGTAGGCATAGCCCAGCAAAACCGCGAGAAACCAAAGCATGCCGCCGAGACCGAGTAGGAGGGTGTTTTTGCTTTTTGTATTCATAGAAGGTGTTTGAATCGCTAATCTACGCGTAACTATTCAGTGAAACCCTCCCGCAGGTTGAGAAAAAGACAACTTGTCGCTGTGAATATCATTTTCTTGCAAAAAAAATGCTAGTGCTTTGTCGAACTACGCTTGACAAAGCACTAGCATGTACAAAAAAACAGGTTAAAAAAAATACTCTTGAACGAATCCTAAACATTTTCAGGTTCATCGTCCAAAAAATCTTTTAGTTTTTCAATGAACATGTCCGGCTCATCCAGCATGATGAAATGCCCTGCATTTTCAAATCTTTCAATGCGGGCAGAAGGAATTCCTTTAAGCATGGGTTGCCATTCGTGAGGACTCACTATATTATCTAATTTGCCAAACATTCCCATAGTCGGGATTTGGATTTGATCAAGCAATGGCGTTAAATCTGTACGGTGTAAAGAGGCAATACTGAGCAGAAAAGATTCTAGCGTTGTCCGAGAAAGGTCTTTATCCATCATATCGGGAAAGCGTGGATCTCGGCTAATAAAAGGAGATGCAACACGCATTCCTAAACGAAAAGCCCACATTGCGTTAAAGAGCATAAATGCAATCGCTCGATTTCCTGAAAGTTTTAGGGGCCAAGCCAAAGACGAGCCAACAATAGGAGAACCGATAACAACTACTTTGCTAACCAATTCCGGATATGCCAGAGCAACGGAGAGACTAACCGTGCCTCCCATGCTATGTCCCACTAAAGGTGCACGCATAATGCCCAGATTTTCCATAAATTGTTCAACTAAGCTAACAAAATCATTTACTGCGTAGGTATCGCGCTTTTTTCCCGATTCGCCAAATCCCCAAAAATCAAGTGCGTAAGTACGATAATAACGCCCCAAATACTTCATCGTTTCTTGCCATAACCCCCATGAACCTAGCCAGCCATGTAAAAGAATTACAGGACGCCCGCGCCCGTAGACTTCATAATGAACAATTCCCTGATCGGTAGTAATTGAAGACACAATAATCTCGTCAACGAGGAGGGCTACCCTCCTGTTTCCATTTCAGCTAAAATACTATAAAGCAATTCCAAAAGAACTGACTTCACCGATTTCAAGTCAGTAGCAATACAGGGTAGCAATTTAACTTTGGGGTCTAAGCGCAGGGCGTTACGCATATCCTCAATTTCCCATGCGTCTTCTACATCCTGTTTATTTGCCGCTACAACATAAGGCGTTGGCGCATAAGCGCGGAATGTTTGCAAAATACTGCGAGCTTCTCTAAAAGTTTCAGGGCGGGCACTATCAATCATCACAATAAACCCAAGCATCCCTTCGGAAAGGATCTCCCACATAAAATCGAAGCGTTTCTGTCCGGGCGTACCAAAAAGATAAAGTACAAGGTCTTCATCTACGGTAATACGTCCGAAGTCCATCGCAACTGTAGTAGCATCCTTAACTTCCTTTTCCCCGGCTCCAGAAATCTTACGCTCGGTTGCGACAACATCAATTTCGCTAACCGAGCCAATAAACTCTGTCTTACCAGAGCTAAAAGGACCTGTAACCACCATTTTGACCGTTTGCATAAGCACTATCCTCTATAAAAAAGATGAAAAAAAAAATTAAATACTACTAATTCGATTGATAAGACGATTAACCAAAGATTTTTGTTCTTTTCTATTTTGAGTCGGGAACATATCTTTTGCCAACTTAGGTTTAGCTCCCTCCAGTCGCGTAATCTCAACCAATCCGGCTTGAATCAATCCATAAACAATGCGGCGAATTTCAATATCATCCATCTTCGTTGCCTTCGCAATCTGACTGATTTTATTTTTCGGCGTAATATACGAAACAACTCGCCATTCTTCCACACTTAAATTGACGTTTTTCAAGCCGGCACCAGGACGATCGGCAAATTTCAATGCCATCTCAAGGCTGGGAATTTCTTCCTGCAATTGCTCCCACTCACGCAACTGACGAGACCCCTCTATAATTAAATTCTCTAAATCAAGGCGCACACTAATTTTATCATTAGGCGGAAGCTTGTTGTTTTCAAATCGAAAAAAACCTTCTACCCAAGTAAACAAATCGCGCACTACCCCGATAAAACTTTTTTGCAAAGTTGTCAAAATATCTTCTTGTGAAAGATAACCGGCATTAATGAGAAGCAAACCCAACTCTTTATCTGTCACATGCCCCGCACGTTGCTGAATAGAACGATACTGGCTCGCGCTCAATTTCTTCCCTTTATGCAAAATAGAGGCTAAACTGCCGTTTTCGCGTCCAATCATTGCATAAGCCAATTTTCCCGCACGAAAAGACACCTCAGCCGTCTGATTTGGTCCTTCTATCACCAATGTCCCCGTTTTATTTGCCAAATTAACCAAATTGAGCAACTGAGTTACTGTAAAATCTCTCAAATTTCCATTTAGAGCCATAAAATTTCCTTGAAAAAAATACGATAACGGAGAGATTATACATGCTAGAAAAGGATGCGTCAAACAAAAGAGCTTTTCACTCTTGCAAAGTGGACTCGCGGGAACTTGTTCGAGCTAAGGTTTTGCCTCTACAATTAATTGGATGCGGTCAATCGTAGAGCCTAAGCTGGCTACCGTTAAACGAAACATCTGCCCGCCTGAAACAGATTCCCACCTCCGCGTACCAACAATCTGACCATTAGCATCATACGCAATGGCAACCACCCACAAACGGGATACAGATGCGTCCCCTGCCAACATCACCTCCCCGTTGACCTCGGCACTCATCCCGTCCCACGCAATTTCCGTGAGGACATTCCGCAAGGAAGCGGGCAGATAACGCGTCTCATCTTGGGGACTAGGAAAGGCTGTGAGAAGCGTGACCGATGCGTTTCTATTTATAGGCGTATTGGCAAAAAACGCCAGCAAAGGCATCGTTTCACCAGCGGGAAGACGGTCTATGAGCGAAAAAGCTCTCTTTTCCGCGAAAATTTCTCCGTTTTCGTCAAACAGGTCGATTTCAGCAGAAACACTTTCTACCGCCTCATCTTGATTATTTTTCACCGCAACAAAGCACCACATTCCACCACTAAGCGTTGCATAACAATCGGGCGGGGAAATCTCCAAGGCAAGCGGGGAAATAGTCGGAGAAGTAGAGGCGCGTTTTACATCCGGAATGAGCAATTCTTCGCCCACAATCATCGCTGAGGGAGAAGTTTCGGGGTTGGCATTAATCAGTTCGTCAGATGTGACACCAAATTCAAGAGCAATGCTTCCCATCGTATCACCTTTTTGGATGAGGTAGAGATGAGGTGTGGCAGTTGGGGGTGGGGTACGAGTCGGTGCTGGAGTGGGCAGGGGCGGGGTACTGCTGGGGACAGGGGATTGATAAATTTGCAATGACCCGGCTTGTGTTGGCGCGCGTTGCGGTTCCACATCTGCGTTTTGAGGGGCGCAGGCGGTTAATCCTATAACAACTAAAGTCGTTACTACGAGGAGGTGTGTAAATAATCTTGCCATGTTTCCTCTTCGGGAAAACGCATATATCGGGTGAGGAGCGGATGCACGCCCGCCAACTCAACGTAAATTTTACGGGCAATTTTGCGAATTGAAAAGTGGGCGTTTTTAGCGGCGCGCAGTTGGCAAAGATGGTAGGCTTGGCGCAAATTAAAACTGGCTAAAACGCGCCGATTGAATCCATTAGGGACGAGATAGCTGGCGAGGTACGGGTTGAAGGCGGCAATTTTTTGATACGTTTCGGCGGCTTTATCCATGGCTTCTTTGTAACGGTCTTCAAATTTTGCTTCTACAATGAGACTCGGCGTGGCATAACCGAGATTGGCGGTGAGATTTTGCGGGGTTTGTGTCATTAGGCGATGACGTTTGAATTCATAATACGCGCCCTGATCCATAAGTAGGTCGAAGGTGTATGTGCTGTATTCTAGCTCACGAAAGGGAATATCGAATTTACCGAGTTTGCCAAGCAATTTTTCAGCAATTTCAGTACGTTCTTCTGCGTTGAGGCTTTCTACATAACGCAGAGCTTGTGCGAAAGAGAATTCGCCAAACCGGTATAGCACCGCGGAGAGAATTTTATTTTCAGCGTCTGGGTCATACTGGAGTAATTGCACGCTTTTTTCTCGCGTAGGGATGGGGGCACAGCAAGTTTTACTCAAGATGCTAAATTTTTCTTCTGTTTCGATGAGATATGGCACAGCGTTAGCATATTTTACCAACGTGGGGATTTCTACCTGCGCGGCGGTTTTGATTTTTTCGCCAATCTGACGCACTTCTGCGAGTGGATGCGAGAGCATTTTGCGAATTGCGCTCTCTAGGACGCGTGCGTTCGCGGTCATCCCGACATTGGCGAGGGACGCGGCGGGGAGCAAAAATCGGCAAGAATCTATATATTTGGCACGGATTCGTCCTTCCCAGAGTTCGTCCGATTCGCCGTCTTTGCGGGGCAGTTTTTCTTGGATAATAGCGCGGGTTGGCTCTAAGGCATCGGTATAGGTTTTAAAGAGCATTTTGATTGTATTCTTGTATTCACTCTTCAGCGGATGCCCGTCCAACTCCGGCGGGGTGACGAAGGCACTCGAATTCCATTTTTGGTAGCGGGTTGATTTTTCGGTATAGGAGGCAAGTCTATTGGATTGAATATTTTCAATTGCCATTCGAGACACATTTTCAATGGCTATATGCAAAACGGCATGTTCCGCCACCGAAGCATGACCATAACCGACTACCCATTTTTCATGAAATTCTGCGCTGGATTCATCACTAAGTTCTTCGGCAATTTCATCAAAACTACGCGGTGAACGAGATGTTTTTGCAAAAGTGACCGCTATCACTTCAGGGGAAAGTTTTTTAGGGGAGAGGAGGTAAATTTTTTCTTTTGGCATAAAAACTCCGATTGCGTAAAACGTGTTACGTAATTTAAAGCACTATAGACGAAAAGCTCTTTTGCGTCAACGGGGAAAAGAACGCAGGTCATTTTTTTGATATGATTCTCCAAGTTTTCTTGGTAAAATGCCCTATCTTAAAATATTCGGAGAAAAAGATGCTATGAAAAAAACCTTTATCATCATAACCATCATCATTAAACTCTATCGGAAATAGTGATTTTGGACTAATGTTAACAAATCGAGAGTTTCTACAGGGTGCTGACCTACAACAACGCCCAACTTCTCGCCATGGCGGAAGAACGAAGTCCCTATAAAGGTAAACTCGGCATTATCGAAGAAGATGCCTTCGCTGATTTGCTCCTGATCAAAGGAAATCCGCTCGAAGATATTTCTATCCTGACGAATTATCAAGAGAATATCGCCCTGATTATGAAAGACAGCAAGATTTACAAGAATATCGTAGAGGAATAGAGATATTGCAAAGGAGGAGATGTTTTATCTCCTCCTATCGTCTCCAAAATTCCTCCACAGATTTCAACAAACTCGTACAAAAAGATGACAGTCTCTTTGAGAAAAGGCTGTCATCTTTTTTTGTACTTGAAATAACATGGTATCCGTGATAGCATAACTACATGATTTCTTCATTCAAAGATAGAGCGACAGAAGATATTTTCAATGGTGTTAATTCAAGAGGCGCGAGAAAAGCCTGTCCGAGAAATTTATGCAAAATAGCTACTCGAAAATTGGATCAGATTGACTCTGCCGAAATCTTGGATGATTTACGAGTGCCACCCGGCAATCGTTTGGAAGCATTAAAAGGAAATCGACAAGGACAATATAGTATTCGTGTTAATGAACAGTATCGTATTTGCTTTATTTGGACAGAAAAAGGGGCAGATAAAGTAGAAATTACAGATTATCACTAAAAGGTGAAGAAATGCTAAGAGTACCGACAAACCGAGAACCTACCCATCCGGGAGAAATACTGCGTGAAGATTTTCTAATTCCGATGGAAATTACCCAACGAGAATTAGCCGCGGGAATCCATGTCCCCTATCAACGAATCAATGAGCTAATTAATGGAAAACGAGGCATTACCCCAAGTACCGCGTTAAGGCTATCAAAATTTTTCGGCAACAGCGCAGGGTTTTGGATGAATTTACAATTACGCCGGGATTTATACCGAGCGCAAGAAAGAGAATCGCAAGAATTGGAGATGATAAGAGGATACGCTTTGCAGAAGGCTTGAGTTGGTCGGTTCGTAGCAAAACGGTGAGACATAATATTACGAAATTTTTCCGTCTGTCGTCTGTTTCATCGCTTAGGATCTTTAGGAGAATAAT
>CAZERH010000118.1:0-6282 GCA_964515535.1 uncultured Anaerolineaceae bacterium | reverse complement strand
CTTTATGCCTTATAATTGCAAAAACTCTTCATTCATTAGGAGGCTCCCATGCTTACACTTTTTCTCGCCGGTCTCATGGCTCTAATTTATGGCGCAGTCATTGCTTTTGGCGCACTCAAAGCAATGCGCCAAGAGAAACTCTCAATCGGGTCTACCGCCGCGATGGGATTTGCGGGGTTAATTATCATGTTTTCTGCGTTATTTATCCCTTTTCAAATCCAACTTGCTTTTTACGCACTCATCGCGGGGCTAATCGCTATGCACATCTTGGCAATCAAAAACGAGCTAAATACACACGGAAAAATCAACCCAAAACATCATCTCCTGCAATTGATTATCTCTCTTCTAATTGCAGGAATGGCTTTCATGGGGATATTTCTCGCCTAAGCTTGCGTTGGCAAATAAGGCATTTTCAGAGCATCATCTATGCCTAAAAATTTTCCTAACGCCGCGCGCGTCGCAATGCGATCGTCCCACGCATATTCAACTTCACCGAAACACATCGATTGCTCATGCCCTTTTCCGCAAATCAGGACGATGTCATCAGGACGCGCCAACTTAAGCGCAAATTCGATTGCCCGCCCCCGATCTTCTATCCGCCAGAAAGACTCGTTTTCCGCTCCGCCCTTGTCAATTGCCCCTTTTGCCATCTCAGACAGAATCCCCCCAAGAGACTCGGTGCGCGGATCCTCCGCCGTCAGAATAGTTAACTCTGCCAACTCGGCAGAGGTCTCTGCCATCAAGCGGCGTTTTTCTTTATCTCTTAATCCTGCCGAACCAAAAAGCGCAATCACGCGCCCCTTCGTCATCTCATGCGCGGATTGGATGGCTACTCGCAAAGCGTTGGGGGTATGAGCAAAATCCACAATGACTGTAAATTTCTGCCCTAAATCAATCCGTTCCATTCTACCGGGGATACCGTCCAAAGCCGAGATACCACGTGCCGCAATTTCGGGGGAAATCCCAAGTCCGTATACCGCCGCGCCAAACGCGGCAAGTGCATTTGAGATATTATAGCCACCGACCAAACTCGTTTTTGTTGCGATTTCAAAATTCTCCCGCTTTTCGTAAGGATTAAAGTCCTCACTACGAGGGGGAATGCCGATAATTTTAAACGTAATTCCATCAGGGCAATAGCCGATATCCACCGCGCGGAGATCGGCAGATGTATCCATCCCGTACGCAAGTTTCGGGACTCGCGCGAGGCGGGAGAGATAGTCGAAGGAATCATCGTCTCGGTTGAGGACGGCTAGGGGGCGCAAACCGCGCTCTTCGTCCCCTTTTCCCCGTAAATCTTCAAAAAGTCGTCCTTTGGCGGCGCGGTAAGCTTCGTAGGAACCGTGATAGTCGAGATGCTCGTGAGTGATATTAGTGATAATGCCAATGTCGAAATTACAAGCATCTACGCGATACTGCGCCCAGCCATGCGAGGTGGTTTCGAGAATAACGTGGGTGAGGTTTGCTTCTACCATTTGGGTGAGGTAGCGTTGGGTGTCGAGGGCGTCCGGAGTGGTAACATGGAAGCCGGTATCGAGAATTTCATCGTCGATAATGGCGTTCACGGTGGATATCATGCCTGCTTTTAGTCCGGCTGTGCGAAGAATTTGGTAGAGATAGTTACTGGTGGTGGTTTTACCATCGGTACCGGTAATGCCAATCATGACGAGATACCGAGAGGGGTAGTTATAATAGGCTGAGGCAAGGTGCGCGAGGGCTTGCCGTGCGTTTTCAACCTGAATATAGGGGCGGGGGAGATTGTCTATTTTTTGCTCTCCCACAATAGCTATCGCCCCTTGCTCAATGGCTTTGTCTATGTAATCGTGACCATCAAAGTATTCACCAGAGATGGCAACAAAAAGATCGTTTTGCTGAATTTTGCGAGAATCAAAAGCTATTTTATTGATTTTTTGTGCAGTAGGCACGCCTGCGATAATTTTTAGCGGGAATTGAGAGAAGAGTTCGGAGAGAGTTTTCATATCGTATATGATAACAAAAAAAGGTTTTGATGTCTCCATCAAAACCTTTTTTAAAATTCAAACACTAAAATTTAGCGCATATTTTGGCGCAAACCTTCAAGTTTGCCTGCCACAGAATCGTCCATGACTTTATCGCCAACTTTGATAATCAAACCGCCGAGAATAGCTGGATCAACAAGGAAGGAAACAGTTTCTGCACCAGCTTTGGCAAGAAGATCGCTCTTGACCGAATCTTGCTCGACATCTGTAAGAGGCAGTGCACTGGTTACTTCAGCCGAATCGCCTTTGAAATCTGCGGTTTCTAAAACGGTGACTTTGCCATCTTTTACACCGGCAAAGAAATCGCTCAAAAGAGCGCGTTGTCGTTTTTCGTCAAGTGCTTCGCCAACTAATTTTTGTGCGCCAGCAATGGCAAGTGCGGCAACTTGTCCGCGGAGGTCACCAAGCATTTGATTGCGTTCGGCTTCCACGTCTGCGAGAGCTTTTTCTTTCGCTTTAGCGGCTTCGGCTTCGGCGGCGGCTTTCACATCCGCACCGGCAGATTGGGCACGCTCAGTTGCTTCGCTAACAATTTTACTGGCTTCAGCCTGTGCTTCCGATTTAATTTTGGCGGCTTCTTCTTCGGCATTTGCGCGAGCTTCAGCGGCAATGCGGGCATCTTCTACACCCTGTGCAATGGTCTCGCGGCGTTTGTCGAGCATAACCAAAAGGGGTTTATAGACCCATTTTTGCAGAACGACAAATAAAACAGCAAAGTTGAATATCTGAACGAACAAATATCCGAGATTAAGACCTAGTTTATCCATCTAAGCTCCTTTTTCGTTCGTCCAGACTAAAGAACAAAAAGCATTAAGAACGCAATTACGAGACAATAAATTGCAATAGCTTCAGAAAAAGCGATGCCAAGAATCATATTCGTAAAGAGCGTATCATAAAGGTCTGGGTTACGAGCCATACCACCCATAGCACCCTGAACACTCAGACCAATTCCTATGCCGCCCCCAAGCGCACCTATCATCGAAAGTCCAGCACCAATAAATTTGGCTGCTTCAATCATATCACTAGCCATATATACGTCCTCCATATATTTAGATTGTTTCGGGCGGATCATGCCGCTCCACGATGGAAAGAAAATCAGTTACCGCTCTACGGGTTATTTTCTCATCCGGTTGAATAAAATTTTTCTTTTTTTATTAAGCTTCTTCGTGCGCTTCTCCGCCATGTCCTGCCGCCGCTTGAGACATAAATACGAGCGTCAACATAGCAAAGACGTATGCTTGAATCATGCCGATACCAAATTCAAAGGTCAGAAGCATGGATTGTGCAAATACAGGAATCATAGAGCCAACGAGGAAAAGTAAAACACTTCCTGCAAAGACATTCCCAAACAAACGGAAGGTAAACGAAAGTATTTTAGAGAACTCAGAAACCAACTCTAAAACACCGACCATAAAATCCATCACGCCAAGGAAAGGTTTTGAAAAAAGTGTCTTGGTGTAAAAGAATTTACTGAAATAGCTTAAACCTTGATACTTGACACCAATGACTTGAGTCATTACCACTGAAATTATAGCCAATGCCGCAGTGTAATTTAAATCGGTGGAGAGAACACGGACATAAGCCGTTACCATATAATGACCTTCACCCTCCACAAGTGCCTTAACACCCGGCAGGAAAGTGTCCATTACCGCATAACCATGTTCCGATGGCTCTAAAATCCCGATACTATCTACGCCCGGAAATAACTCCATCCAGTTCGCTACAATTACTGTGATGAAAATTGTGGCAACCCAAGGGAAAATCGTCTTAGTCGCTTTTCCGCCTGAGGATTCCACCATATTATATAACATCTCGCTAATCGCTTCTCCCGCGCCCGCAAAACCACCTTTTGGCAAAAGTGAACCACTTTTGGCGGCACGCATAAAAGGAAAAAAGAAAAGCAAAATCAGCACGTCCATAATCACCATCGCGACTATCGTGTTTGTCACAGCAAAGCCGCCAATGTTAAATACATGTTCCGGCGCAACCTGAATATGTGGTCGAATTGGGGCATACATTTTCGCAAAGACTGCTCCTAAAATAATGAACAGCAATACATACCAACGCCCTACCCCGTAACGCCATTTACTAGTCTTTTCCAATGACATCCTCCTTTAGCAATCTTTCTTTTTGACGAGCTTCAAACTCTCTCTTAAATTTATCGGTTGCCTTTCTCGTGACGAAAAACATAACAACCAAAGCAATGGGAATGCTTGCCATCAACATTCCGATCGTAATCCACGGGCGAGTGCCAAAATTCGTGTCCAGCCAAAGCCCTATAAAAACTGAAGCTAATAAAATAACCAAAGTTAAGCACCCCACCTGTCCTACAAGACCAATAATTGTCATGTTCAGGGCTGTTTGGCGCGGGGCACTTTCGGTCATTTTCTCTTGTTCTAACTCTTCCACAGTCATAGTTGCCGATTATATCACAGGGATTTTGACGGGTCAATTAAAAAAACTTTTTTTGCGGATAAAAGACCGCGTCGCCCCTGATTTTTGGCTTGCTTCCGTTTAATAAACTTGGTCTGCACCAAAAAACCAAGCCAAAAGAAAGTGCGACCCGTTTTCATGAGTCGCACATTATATAAACTAGAAAATACCTTCTGCCACTGAACTTGCGATACCGAACCAAGGTCCAAAAATGATACCAATGGCAAGGATGGCAAAAGATAGAATAGACAGCGCAATGGCATAGGGGCGTGTGAGCGGAATGGGGTGTGCTTCCTCATCTTCGCCTTCCATACGATATAGGTAAACCACTTTTAGGAAGGTCAAGTAGTAGTAAAGTCCAACAATGGAGTTTAGAATACCTACTACTGCCAACCAAATCATATCGGCTTTGACGGCGGCGGCAAAAACGAAAACTTTAGCTACAAATCCGCCAAATGGGGGCATTCCAGTCAAAGAGAGGAAGGCGACCAATGCTACAAGTCCCAATGTCGAATTACGTCTACTCATGCCTGCGTAGGCAGAGATTTCGTCTGAGCCTGCAATTTTGCTAAAGGCGGCAATCATGCCGAAGGCGGCGAGATTGGTCATCACATAAGCGATAAGATAGAAAGTTACAGAGCCAACGCCAAATTCGGATAGAGAAACCACGCCGACTAATGCGTATCCCGCGTGAGCGATGGAGGAGTAAGCTAACATGCGCTTGATATTCGTTTGCGAGAGCGCAACTACGTTACCGAGCGTCATTGTAATTGTGGCGAGAACCGCCATCACCATTGTCCAAGTTGGGGCGTATTGACTGGTTGCGGGGAATAATCCCAAAAAGAGCCGCATGAGAACGGCAAACCCAGCCGCTTTGGAGGCAGTGGACAGGAATCCGGTGACGGGCGTGGGTGCGCCTTCATAAACATCGGGTGCCCAAAAATGGAAGGGAGCCAACGAGATTTTGAAAGCAATCCCAACCATAATCAGGATGATGACACCGATTGCGAGAGGCAAAGTGAAGCCGGTAATTGCGGTTAATGCCGTTGAACCGGTAAAGCCAAAAATTAAGCTAAAGCCGTAAAGCATGATAGTGGATGCCATCGCGCCGAAGAGAAGATATTTGAAGCCTGCCTCGGTGGATTTTTCATCATCACGCATGAAACCGGCAAGGATGTACATGGGGATAGAGGTGGTTTCGATGGCGAGGTAGAGCATAATCAAATTTGCCGAAGAAGCCATGAGGCTCATGCCGATAGTGGCGACCAGCAAAAGAATATAGGCTTCGCCGCGTTTGCCAAGTTTATCGGTGTCCATCATGAAGAAAGAGGTGATCATGGCTCCAAAGATGAAGAGCAGTTTGAAGACGAAGCCCATCATGTCGTAGCGGAGCATCCCGCCGAAAACTTCGGTAGATGTTGCAGGGCGGGCAATGGCGGCACTTAAGATGAGGATGAAGAAAAGTCCACTCGCAGTGAGCCAGCCCAAATTACGTTTGCTTTCGTTTTTCCAAAAAATATCAAAGGTGAGGACTAGAAGTCCCAAAACGAGCATTAAAATTTCGGGCAAGATTGCCATAATCATAGAAGAATCAAACATTTTATGCACCTCCTAAAATACGGAGTACATTTTGAATGCCCGTGTGTACCATCGGCACCATAATTGCGGGGAACATGCCCAAGCCAATCATCAGTCCGCTCAAAAGAACGAGGGCGACTTTGTCGATGGCTTTGATGGGGGTAATATGACCCTCAAATTCTTTGGGCATCTCACCAAAAAAGGTGCGGCGAATTGCGAGCATAATATATGCGGCGGTGATGATAATGGAAATAAC
>CAZERH010000117.1:0-6337 GCA_964515535.1 uncultured Anaerolineaceae bacterium | reverse complement strand
CTTCTTGACCCACTTTCTGCCGAGAAAATTGACTATAGAAATATACGACGCGTTATACGGGCATTGGAAGTGATTTTAACAACGGGGCAAAAATTTTCATCCCAGCGTAAACAGAGCGGGGAATCTCTGTATAATTTGCTCACGATTGGGCTAAAATGCGACCGCCCCGGATTATATGAACGTGTAGATTTACGCATAGAAAAAATGTTTGAGGCAGGTTTGCTTGATGAAGTGCAATCTTTATTGGATGCAGGTTATTCTGCCGATTTGCCAAGTATGTCCGCTTTGGGGTATCGCGAATGTGTCTCGGTTTTGCGGGGGGAGATGAATGTGGAAGAAGCAAAAATGCTCATGCGGCGCACCACGCGCAAGTTCGTACGGAAGCAAGCCAATTGGTTCAAAAATGATGATGAAAAAATCAAGTGGTTTGACACGCGAGAAGCGAATCCCTTCATCCAAATAAAAGAAGAGATTTTCAACTGGTTGCAAAAGACATGAATTTTAGATAAATTTATCCAGTATAATGAGAGATGTAGTTAAATTCGCCTTAGAAAAGGAGTTTTGCAAATGGAAGAACTGTGGACTAATAATTACGATGAGGGAGTGCCAACACATATAGATTACCCGAAAAAACCTTTATTCCATTTTCTGGAAGATGGTGCGGCAAAACACCCCGATAAGACTTGTACGATTTTTAAAGGGGCAACAATTTCGTATAAGGAAATGAACGACCTTTCAGATACCCTCGCGGGTGCTTTAGCCGATTTAGGCGTGAAAAAAGGCGACCGCGTGGGTATTTTTATGCCGAATACGCCCCAATTTGTGATGGCTTATTTTGGCGTTCTCAAAGCCGGTGGTGTTGTGGTGGCTTCAAACCCGCTTTATACGCCTTCTGAAATTGCACATCAGGCAAATGATGCCGGTATTGAAGTAATGCTGGTGATGAGCAATTTTTATAAGACGGTTAAAAAAGCACAGCCCGATACAAAGATTAAAACAGTGGTTGTGACCAATTTGAAAGAAACGCTTCCGGCTTTGACGCGCGTCTTATTTACGCTGGCAGTGGAGAAAAAAGGTGGTCACCGCATTGAAGGCGGATTGCCCGAAAGCGACCTGTGGATGAAAGACTTGCTTGCCAAATATACACCTGCGGATCGTCCCAAACTGGATATTGGTCCCGATGATTCCTGTCTCTTCCAATATAGTGGCGGAACAACGGGCGTGCCAAAAGCGGCTGTGGCATTACACCGCAATATCGTGGCGAATTCTTTACAAATTAAGAACTGGATGACAAATATAGACTCGGACGGTGAAGTTGTCTTGATGGCGATTCCGCTTTTCCATGTTTACGGCATGGTTGCCGGGATGAACTTCGGCTTGGCGACAGGCTCCAGCTTGGTAATGGTTCCCAATCCGCGCGATTTGAAAGATGTTTTGGAAAATATCAGCAAACATAAGGCAAGCATTTTCCCGGCTGTGCCTACGCTTTATAACGCGATTAATAACCACCCGGATGTTCTTGCAGGAAAATATGACCTCACCTCCATCAAAGCCTGTATTTCCGGCTCTGCACCACTTATGCGAGAAACAAAAGATAAATTTGAGGAGCTAACCGGTGGGCGCGTTTTTGAGGGCTATGGTCTTTCTGAAGCCCCCACAGCCACGCACTGTAACCCAATGCTGGGCAAAAATAAAACCGGCTCAATCGGGATGCCTTTACCCGATGTTGATTGCAGAATTATCAGCCTTGATGATGGCGAAACAGAAATGGAAATAGGCGAAATCGGCGAAATTATCGTCAAAGGTCCGCAGGTGATGCACGGCTATCATAATATGCCCACCGAGACAGCCAACGCCCTCCGCGAATGGAATGGTGGGACTTGGCTCTACACCGGCGACATCGCTCGCGTGGATGAAGAGGGCTATTTCTATATTGTTGATCGCAAAAAAGAATTGATGAAACCCGGTGGTTTCCAAGTTTGGCCCCGTGAGGTAGAAGAGGCGATTTCTGACCACCCGAAGGTTTTGGAAGTTGGTGTAGCAGGCATCCCCGACCCTTATCGCGGTGAAACGGTGAAGGCTTGGGTTGTGGTAAAACCCGGTGAAACACTAACCGAAAAGGAAGTAAGAGATTTTGCCAAAACAAAATTGGCAAAATATAAAGTTCCCACACACGTTGAATTCCGTGATGAGTTACCGAAAACGACCGTTGGGAAAATTTTACGGCGTGAGTTGGTAAGACAGCATAAAGAAAGTGAACAGTAGGTCAGTAAAACAGTAAATCAGTAGAATAGAATCAAAAAGGAGGCTTTCGTGGTGAAAGCCTCCTTTTTTTGTTTTGTTTCCATTAGACCCGAAAGGTCTTCTTTTCGAAGAAACGTGAAGTACTAAATTTACTGAATCTGCGGCGTACCGCTTTTCTTTTCGAAGGGGGGCGGGAAAATCGCTTCAAATTCCTCACGATTAAGATTTTCTTTTTCGATGAGGGCTTCGGCTACCGCGCTTAGTTCTTTTCTGTGCTTCTTTAAGATGCCTTGAGCCCTTTTATAAGCAGTGTCTACTAATTTACGGACTTCTGCGTCAATTTTTTGAGCAACTTTCTCAGAATAATCACGTTGCTCTGAAATTTCTCGTCCCAAGAAAATTAATTCTTCCTTTTTGCCGTAGGTCATCAAGCCAAGTTCATCGCTCATGCCCAATTGCGTGACCATGCTCCGCGCCATTTGCGTCACTTGAGAAAGATCGTTAGAAGCACCGGAAGTAATATCGTCAAAAATTTCTTCTTCGGCCACACGTCCACCGAGGGCATAAGCTAAAGTTGCCATCATCTTCTTGCGCGATTGCAACATACGATCTTCTGCGGGGCGGAACCAAGTCACGCCGCCAGCTTGTCCGCGCCCGATAATGGTCACTTTCTGGACAGGGTCTGCTTCGGCAATCGCGTTGCCGACTACCGCGTGTCCTGCTTCGTGATAGGCGATGATGCGTTTTTCTTCATCGGAAATTAAGCGAGATTTTCGCTCAGGTCCCATCACAACGCGTTCGATGGCTTCTTCCAAATCTTCTTGTTCAATCGCTTTTTTGCCACGACGTGCGGCTAATAATGCCCCTTCGTTGATTAAGTTTTCCAAGTCTGCGCCAACAAATCCGGGCGTGCCACCCGCGAGGGAGGATAAATCCACATCCGGAGCGAGGGGTTTCCCTTTAGAATGCACTTTTAGAATAGCTTCGCGTCCTTTTTTGTCGGGGCGTTCCATCATGACACGGCGGTCAAAACGACCCGGACGCAGTAACGCGGGATCAAGGATGTCGGGACGATTGGTCGCCGCAATCATAATCACGTTAGTCTCGGTATCGAATCCGTCCATTTCGACAAGCATCTGATTAAGGGTTTGCTCGCGTTCATCATGCGATCCACCCAACCCGGCACCACGTTGGCGACCGACCGCGTCAATTTCATCAACGAAGATGATACAAGGCGCGTGCTTTTTTGCTTGGTCAAAAAGATCGCGGACACGGCTGGCACCGACCCCAACGAACATCTCGACAAACTCTGAACCTGAAATAGAGAAGAAGGGAACACCCGCTTCTCCGGAAACCGCCTTTGCAAGGAGGGTTTTCCCTGTTCCCGGCGCACCAACGAGTAAAACACCCTTGGGAATACGCGCCCCAAGCTGAACGTATTTTTCCGGTTCTTTCAAGAAATCTACAATTTCACTCAATTCTTCTTTTGATTCTTCTGCACCCGCCACATCTTCAAATGTGACGGTAGGATTCTCGCCCGTAAACATACGCGCACGAGATTTGCCAAAAGACATCGCCTGATTATTACTTCCCTGTGCCTGACGGAAAATAAAGAAAAGAATGCCCGCCATGAAAAGCACCGGCAAAATAACAAACAAATTGGAAAGAATAAGTTCCCACGTAGAAAGGGGACGCGCTTCTATTTTTATTTTTTCTGACGACAAAGATTTTTGCGAAACGCCTAAATTAAGCAATTGCTCAACTAGCGTGGTAGTTGGTTCTTTATGGGAGAGACGTTCTACAGCATCATCGCCTGTTCCATAAATAACAATAACCTTGTCATCTTTTCCTATAAGAATACGGTTAACTTTTCCTTGCTCTACGTCACGAGCGACTTCACTAATGGTAAGGGGCTCGTCTACATTTGTATCCTGTTTCACGTTCATATACACCATCGCTATAATTGCGATGAAGAACATGACATATACAAGATATGATTGATTTCGTTTTGATTCCACAGAATCCTCCTATATGAGGGGGAAATTATACCAATTTCTGCTGTTTAAAATTCGCAGTATATAAATTCATATAATTTTCTAAGATAAGTTTTAGTCGGTTCATTAGATGACTTTTTGAGACAAAAAATCACCTAATTCTCAACTCAGTCGGACAATGATCCGAGCCAAGTACATCATCGTGAATGATAACATCTTGCACGCGAGGGAGTAGGTTTTCGGAAATCAGAAAATAATCAATCCGCCAGCCAACATTTCGAGAGCGCGCTCCACCGCGATATGACCACCACGAGTATTGCTCTTTTTCAAGGTATAAGTGTCTAAAAGGGTCTACAAAACCGTGCGCCATAAATTTATCGACCATTGCGCGTTCTTCGGGCAAAAAACCTGAGGTTTTGTGATTGCTTTTATGATTTTTCAAATCAATTTCATTATGCGCTGTATTAAAATCACCCGTAATGATAATAGATTCTCCCGCCGCGTGGAGCAAATCGCATTGCTCTAACAAAAGTTCGTAAAATTCAAGTTTATATTGCACGCGTTCGTGTCCGCGCTGTCCATTGGGGAAGTAGATATTATATAAATAAAAGTCGGGATGCCGCGTCCGAATCACACGCCCTTCCACATCAAAACGCTGACTACCAAGCCCCAAGTTGATTTCACGCGCGCTTTCTTTTATCCAAGTAGACGTGCCGCTATAGCCTTTTTTCTCGGCAGGATTCCAAATAATCTCATAACCCGAAACTTCCCGCTGTTCTTCCGGCAATTGTTCCGGTAAAACGCGGGTTTCTTGCAAACACACCACATCCGCAGACTGTTCAATAATCCACGATAAAACGCCTTTCTTTAAGGCGGCTCTTAGCCCGTTTACATTCCAAGTAATTATTTTCATTTTATATCCTCTTCTATGGTAAACTTAACTCATAATTTAAGGGAAAGAACTTATGACCACTGAAATAAAAAACATTCTTTGCATTGAAGACGAACCGGAAATGATTGATTTGATTCGACTGATTCTCAATCGGCACGGGTTCGATGTAAAAGGCGCAGACGGCGGACGAGAAGGACTAGAAATGGTCAGAGAAAATCCGCCAGACCTAGTTTTGCTCGATTTAATGATGCCGGATATAGACGGTTGGGAAGTATACCAGCAAATAAAAGCGGATGAAAAAACCAAGCATATTCCTGTTATTGTTGTCACCGCAAAAGCACAAAATGTAGATAAAGTGCTGGGTTTGCATATTGCGAAGGTGGATGATTATATCTCCAAACCTTTTAGCCCCAAAGCTTTGTTAGAAAGCGTTCAAAAAGTACTGGGCTTAGAAATAACCAATCTCTAAAACCGCCAAAACTCAATTGGCAGGGCGGCGAAAGTCGCCCTGTTTTTTTATGCACAAGACTCGCACCATTCACGTTCGCAATTTGGATTTCGAATCTCAAACGCCTCTGCAGATTAAATACTGCGATTCTTTTCTCTGCCGTTTGCGCGGATTAACCTTCAGCACCGAAATCGCGCGTACTTCGGGCTTGCTTCTTGTCCAAAAAGCAGATTCTCGGCTAGATGCATCGATTCACATGCTCGGCGTCAGCTACGATTTAGCCATCATCTGGATTAACGCATCCCTGCGCGTTGTGGATAAAGTTTTGGCTAAAAGTTGGCATTTATCTTATATGCCAAAAGAAAAAGCACAATATGTTTTAGAAATTCATCCGAAAAGATTGGGGGAATTCAAAATCGGAGATAGGGTTCAATTTGAAGATATATAAAAACGCTCTCATAAAACGCAAAATGAAAAACGTAAAAACTTTTATGTCCGGCGTTTTCGCCCTCCTGCTCATCTTTTCCTTTCTACTCGAAACCAATCCTATTTACGCGCAAAAAGGAAAAGAAGGACCTGTCTATATTGTCCAATCCGGTGACACGCTTTGGGATATTGCCTCGCGCTTCAACGTAGATTTAGACGAGTTAATCGCCGTGAACGAACTCGAAGATAATAATCTCATTGTCGGTCAAGAACTAATCATCCCCGGGCTTGAGGGCGTAAGCGGGGTTTTGAGAACCGAAACCGTTCCCTATG
>CAZERH010000116.1:3049-6359 GCA_964515535.1 uncultured Anaerolineaceae bacterium | reverse complement strand
CCCCCCGCGCAGGACGCGAATCTCTTCACTTGGCTCAAAACCCTCTATCCGATTTGGGCGGGATTGACCCCCGAAGATATTTTCATCTCCACCCAAACCGCGCTGGCGGAACTCGCCTTTTCGGGATGTACCACCGCCTCCGACCATCTTTATCTCTATCCAAACGGGAGTAAATTGGACGATGAGATCAGTGCCGCCAAAGAGCTGGGATTGCGTCTCCACGCCTCGCGCGGCTCGATGAGCTTAAGCGAAAAAGACGGCGGATTGCCACCTGATTCCGTTGTGGATACAGCGGAGGCGATTTTAGCCGATTCCCAACGCCTGATTGAGCGTTATCACGATGCTAGCCCCGGCGCGATGACGCAGATTGTACTCGCGCCTTGCTCGCCTTTCAGCGTCACCTCCGATTTGATGAGGCAATCTGCGATTTTGGCACGTGAATATGGTGTGCAATTGCATACTCATCTCGCCGAAACCGAAGACGAAGAGCAATTCTGCCTCGATATGTTCGGTCATCGTCCCGTAGACTATATGAAAGAAGTCGGCTGGATTGGGCAGGACGTTTGGTTTGCCCATTCGGTTTACGTCAATCAAGATGAAATCGAACTGTTCGCCAAAGAAGGATGCGGTGTCGCGCATTGTCCCTCCTCCAATATGCGCCTCGCCTCCGGCATCGCACCAATCAAGGAGTTAACCGCCGCGGGCGTGAAAGTGAGCATTGCTGTAGACGGTTCCGCGTCCAACGATGGCTCGCATCTGCTCGGTGAAGTGCGTCAGGCAATGTTGCTGGCGCGTGTGAAAGAGGGAATCACCGGTTACTCCCTGTCCAGCGAGAATCGCAAGTTGATGACCGCGCGCGACGCGCTCTATCTTGCCACACGCGGCGGTGCGGATGTTTTGGGTCGCACCGATATTGGCTCTCTCGAAGTCGGCAAATGTGCCGATTTCTTCGCTATCAAACTTGATTCGCTCGATTACGCTGGTGCGCTCCACGATCCCGTTGCCGCGACCGTCTTTGCTCAACCTGTCAAAGCGAACTACACTGTAGTTAACGGAAAATTCGTCATCAAAGAAGGGCAATTAGTGACTGTGGATGAGAAGAAATTGGTCGAAAAGCATAATATCGCCGCAAAAAGATTGTTGACACTTTAATTTATGTCCGTACAAATAATTTTGGGTTGGCCCTTTGTTACAGTTGCTCTAATTTTGTCTGCGCTTGGTTTATTTAAACGAAACCATGTATTGATTTTTTTTAGCGCACTCCTAATTACACCTTTTTCATTTTATCTAGGCGGTGGATTTGGAATCTGGCATCTCGCCTTTTTTATACCTTTTTTTCAATTTTATGCGGCTTTTATGATACGAAAAGAGAAGAGAAAAAGAGCTTTGCTTTTTACCATGCCGATGTTTTTTTTCAGTGTGTGGACAGCTTTTCTCGTTTTAACGCAGGAGTTATAAGTAATTAGAAAAAAAAATATTCACCTTCCAACCATAAATATTCAACTTTCCCTCTTGTTTGTGGAATAAAACCTTATGAAAAACACAAAAAAACTCGTCAACGTCGCTATGGGACGTGAACCAGCCGACCTCGTTATCCGTAACGGAGTCTGGGTTAGCGTCCAATCGGGCGAATTTATTCCTAAAACCGACATCGCTATTATTGATGGACATATTGCCTACGTTGGTAAAGATGCTTCGCATACCGTCTCAAAAGACACCATTGTCATCAATGCGGGCGGCAAATATCTTGTCCCCGGTTTGCTCGATGGTCATATGCACGTTGAGAGTGGCATGATTACGGTCACGGAATTTGTGCGCGCGGTGGCAAAACGCGGCACAACCGGCATTTTTGTTGACCCCCACGAAATCGCCAATGTTTTCGGCATTAAGGGTGTCAAACTCATGGTAGATGAAGCTGAATAACAACCCATCCACGTTTGGGTGCAGATGCCCTCTTGCGTTCCCTCCGCGCCCGGTTTTGAAACCCCCGGCTCTGAAATCACCCCTGATGATGTCGCCGAGGCGATGACTTGGGATGGCATCATCGGTCTCGGCGAGGTGATGGATTTCCCCGGCGTTTTTAACGCCAGTGAAAAGATGATGGCGGAAATTTCTGCCACGCGCACTGCCGGTAAAGTGGTCGGCGGGCATTATCCCAGCCTCGATTTGGGCATGGATTTTCACGGTTATGTTGCATCGGGCATCGAAGATGACCACGAAGGCACGCGTGTTGAAGATGCTATCGCCCGCGTTCGTCAGGGGATGAAGGCGATGCTCCGCTACGGCTCGGCGTGGCATGATGTGGAACCGCAAATTGACGCGATTCTCAAACATAAGTTGGATTCGAGACGATTCATCCTCTGTACCGATGATTCACATGCCGAGACCCTCGCGCAAGATGGTCACATGGACAGAGTTTTGCGGCACGCCCTTGATTTGGGCTTGGCTCCGATGATTGCGCTTCAGATGATGACGATTAACACTGCCGAGCATTTCAGCTTGACGCGTGAAATCGGCATGATCGCCCCTAGTCGTTGGGCGGATGTGCTGATTGTGGACGATTTGCACAAATTTAATCCCGAAATGGTCATCGCAAAAGGACAGGTGATTGCCCAAAACGGCGAATTGAGAATTGACCTGCCCAAATTTGCCTATCCCGATTGGGCGAGAAATTCCGTCCACTTGGCGAAACCGCTCGAGGCGCAGGATTTTGCTATTTTAGCGGAATCAAGCCAAAACAAGAGCGTCACGGCGAATGTGATTGGCGTGATAGAGAATCAGGCACCGACCAAACATCTTAAGGTAGAAGTCCAGCCGAAAGATGGTCAAATCCAAGTAGATATAGAAAAAGATTTGGCAAAATTGGCAATTGTAGAACGCCACAACGCGACTGGTCGAGTCAGCATGGGTCTTGTGAGCGGATTTGGTTTCACAGAAAAATGCGGGATTGCCTCCACTTTTGCACACGATAGTCATCACATGATTGTGACCGGCACGAGTGAAGAAGATATGGCGATTGCGGTCAATAAACTTGCCGAAGTGGGCGGCGGGCAGGTGGTCGTGAAAGATGGCGAGGTAATCGGTTTGGTGGAGTTGGAAATCGCCGGACTGATGTCTACCAAACGAGCGGAGGTTGTGGCGCAAAAGGCAAAGACGGTTTTGGAGGGTTTTCGCGCTTGCGGATGCACCTTGAATAGCCCGAATATGCAATTTAGCTTGCTCGCTTTGGTCGTAATCCCTGAGTTACGGATTTCAGATTTGGGTTTGATAGATGTGACGAAATTTGAATTTGTGCCGATTATAGAATAGT